>NZ_JAYKTS010000028.1:46869-57365 GCF_037024155.1 Bacillus sp. 2205SS5-2 | reverse complement strand
GAACCTTCCATGGAGGCTCACCGCCCGCCCCGCGGAAAGCTATAACCTAGTTTGAAATTGAAAGTTCAACGATATTGTAAGTCAGGAAGAGAATCTTATATCAACTGAAACAGTGAGTCTTTCTGAGCTAACGGCATACTCATTTATATTTATTGAATCTTTTTTCTATCGATGCTCTGTTTCTTTTTCCTGCTACATCCTCAACGAGATTAAACATTCTGCTTTTATTATTTAAAACACCTTTAACTGCGGCTTTTACCGCCTTAGTGCCACCTACTCTCTGCTCACCTGTTGGTTTGCTTGAAGGTGTTTCTTTAATGACAAGTGCATTAGTTTGAGCCATTAAGGCATCCATATCTGAGAATAGAATTTCTAATTCTTGATCATCAGAAATTTCATTGCTGTCATTTCCTTCGGATACTTGAAATTCTTCTCCCTCAACTACCACTTCATCTGTTACATCTTCAGCAGCAAAACCAAAAGTTGGAGCGATCGTTGAGACGACTAAAACAACGGCTAAAAGTGACAATAGACATTTTTTCATTTTCTTCCTCCTAGACTAATATTTTCATATACTTTACAAATATAACCATAAATACTTAGTTTGTAAATAATTAACATTTTATATTTGCTATCCTATCAAAAACGATGGTTTTTGGTAGGATAATCTTTGCCATTATAATAAATGGTAAATCATTAATTAACCGTTATTAAAACTATTATCAAAAACAAATTAACAATAACTACCCTTTATGATAGTTATTTTAATAATGGAGGGATGAAATGAATCATTATACTTATGGATATGCAAGGGTAAGTACTACACAACAAGATTTAGTTAGGCAGCTAGATTTGTTGAGTAACTATAATTGCATTGAGGTTTTAACAGAAAAAATATCTGGCATAAAAAAAGACCGACCAGAACTTATTCGATTAAAGGATAAAGTTAGTCCTGGAGATACGATCGTTGTAGATAGTTTTTCAAGATTGGGTCGAAGCACAAAAGATTTGATCGAGTTAGTAGAATACTTTGAAAGCAAAATTGTCAAATTGATTAGTGTAAAAGAGAATTTTGATACGAATACACCGCAAGGTAAGCTCATGCTTACTGTCTTTCAGGCATTCAGCCAATTCGAAAGAGATTTAATTGCTCAACGAACAAAAGAGGGGTTAGAGAGTGCGAGAGCCAGGGGAAGAAATGGTGGCCGTCCCAAAGTGAAAGAAAAACAGATAAATAAAGCTCTAAATCTATATCACTCTAGAGAATATAGTATTAGCGATATTGTGGAAATGACCGGAATAAGTCAAGCAACATTGTATCGTTACATACGTGCAGCACAAGAAAGCAAAAGTAAACAAACTCAGATTCAACTAGGAAGCACTGCAAAAATAAGAATGTGGCTACGAATAGAAAATAACAGTAAATTTGTACGTGGAAAAGTGAAAGCAATAGAAAGTATAGAGCAGTTTCTAAAAGCTAATTACAAAATGGAGATCATAGCTAACGAGTATATCATCTATGTCCCTTTTAAAACTATCAATGTCTTAGAAAAGACAGTGTATGACATTCTCAGTGAATTGGATAATGAAGCTGATATGAGGAATTGTTTTATTGAAGCAGACGTTTTTTTCGATGAATTAGGACTCTCATGGTAAGTTGAAGGTTAATTAAATGAAATTACTTTTTTTGGAATTAATCCTACGGACTAGAGCAGCTACCCTGTCACTAGGCCTATGAGGAGATTCACTTAATATTTGAGCAGTAAACACCCCAGAAGAAGGATCATGAAAATTATAATTATCGAATGCATCATATGCTTCAACAGCTGCCACAGATAAAGTCTTCTGGCTTAAGTGGTTTTCTTTAATAACTTCTACAAAAGCTGATTTATCAATTTTAATAGATTCATTCTCCACTGAAATAACTTCTTTCTGAGTACCAGAGGGAGTACCAGAGGGACTGTCCCCCTGGTACTCCAATCGGAATGGAAGAAGTCGGTACAGAAGTAGATGGAAAAGTAATTAGGATGAAAGGTTATTTATAGGTTTCTTATGATGCACGGGTGCGTTAGTTTAAGAAGACAATAATGCTGAACAGGTCTTCCAAATAATTGGAAGACCTGTTTTCTCTATAAATATCAACATTAAACTTTAACAGAGCCTTTTATAAAAAAGTAATCAGAAGAATCACGAGGAGTGGACCAAATAGAATCAGATACCCGATAGGTCGTGCAAAATTCAACGTCCATCCAACGCCAAAACGTTTCTCTACAAAGATGGAAGGATCATTTCGGTTGTAGTAGATGAGTCCGCCTTTCCAATATTGATCCTCATCCACATTCGTTATCTCTCCATTTTCATCCTCAATGATCTCCATATCAAAGTCTGAATCTACTTTTCCTACCTTTACAGCTAAAATAATTGCTCCAATGAAAAGCAAGACAGAGAATGTAAGAGGCATGAGAAGAATCAATAAGTCGCTAACCACATTCTCATAAAGGGTTGTGAATTGCAGGAACGAAAACAGCATAGTTAGAAGAATAGAAACAACGAATAAAAACCAGCTCGTGTATTTGCGTAATCGCAATTGACGAATACGAGAAGCTTTTACATTTCCAGCACTAAGATTAATTCCTGATTTTCTTGTCATCTCTATGACTCCAATAAACATTCCTTGCAACACTAAAAGAATCAACGGCAGGGTCAGTATGGAAAGATAGCTTTTCGTTGTATAGGCATCAGGCTTTCCATCAGGTCCCCAGTGAGTTGGGATCTGGTTAGGGAACTGGTTATAGTTCACAAGGGTAAAAATGATTAAGCTAATGGAAATAAGCAAGGGAATCGTAAAAAACATCCACGGAAGCATTTCATCCTTTGAACGTATGTTTAATTCAGAAATGTTCACCTGTTTGCGATTTTTAAACCATTCTTGCTGTTGTTTGAGTTTGGTCACTTTTGCATGGAAGTAAAAATAAAGCGATAAGGATACAAAAAGAATGACAAATGGAAGGTACAATCCAGCCAAAAATAGATGGTTTTCTTGAGGTGTACCTACGGACCAAATAAAGAACAGAAGCAGTGCAGCTAGTGAGAAGAAAAACGTAAGAAGGGCATACCTTTTTTTATATCCCAATAGTTGCTTGTTTTTTACCTGTTCTATGGGGACCGTGACACCAAACACCACCGTTCGTTTCACGATAAAGGGAACCGCGATTTGTATCATCATCAAAAATCCGATTGTGATCACTAAAAGTGCTAATTCCATAGATTATTCCCCCTTGACCTTTTTAATGATGGAACTGACTAAATCCTGAATCTGCTTCTCATCCAATCCGTAAGCGAGGGATTCTGCGAGAAGTGGTCTTAAGTTCTGTGAAAGCTGTTCAATTCTTTCCCCAGTAACACCTTCTTCATACGATGAGGAAATGATGGCTCCTGATTTAGGAACAATCTTGATAACGCCTTTGTTTTCCAATTCATGATAGCTCTTATTTACCGTGTGCATGTTCACACCGAGATCCCCCGCAAGAGCCCGAACGGAAGGAAGAGTATCTCCAGGCTTCAATTCTCCACGAACAATTCCTTCCATAATGCCATTCTGAACTTGAGCATAAATGGGTACATCAGATTGAGGTTCAATTTGGATAAACAAAGCTTCACCTCCTGGTTGTTATATGTTTAGTATAACAAAATTGTTCTATTTTGTATATAACAAAACAAGCTACTAAATGGAGACGATTCTCTTGCTTCAGAAGCGTGAGAACCCCCCAAGACCAGTGGAAAAGTAATCATGTTAGAAAAATCAGCTTATTTAGCCTGACATTAATGTCTCCCTTTGAAAGTGGGACCAAAGGACAGGTTCAATGACCTTTTTTGCTTTTAAATGGTACGAGGTACTGTCACTCTTTCCCACAAAAGAGATGATTCTCTTGCTTTGGAAGCAGATGAACCGTCCATATTTATTCTAGTTTTTCACTCATAGTTACAAGCTCAAATCATCTTTCTTGTAGGCTGTTTTCGCAAAGATTGTGGCTTTTCGAATAAGAAGGAATCCCTTGACTTGTATGACTTCGTGCTCTTTTCCTAATGAAAAATTCTTCATTTCTAGATAAAAAGGAAGTAATCAATCGAATAAAAACAACTGCCTGTTTTTTCTTTGTATCAAGAACAACAAAGTATACGAAAAGAGCCTTCTTGTAAGATAGGAATGGCTTGATCTACTGCTTCGGGTGTATGAATTTCTCCAACATGCAATAACACTATATCTCCATTACTTGCCTATTTAAAGTTCGAAAAACGATAAACTCTACTCCAGGTTGTTTCCAATACAACGTATCTATGGTCCATTGTAGACTGTAAGGAAATCCCGTGGTCCCTACTGAATTTAATGCTTCTGCATCAAATGTTAAGGCTAATTGCTTACGTTCTAAGCTTCCGTGATAAATAAGTTTAAGTACCAGGGGGACAGTTCCTCTGGCTCCTATTAATATGCGGAGATAGGATACAGGTAGTTTGTCGCTGACAACTCATAGAAAAAGCCACTACTCAAGATTACTGAGTTGTGGCTCTATTAATTTTCGGACATTTTGACTTCTTAGTTCTTTGTAAACAATCGCAAATGGAATGATCGACCAAATTACCATTAAAAAGTAAGGGAGCGATCTTCTCTAAACCAAAACCATCCTCTTTGTGAATACGATAGCGGATATAAAAAGAGTAAGTGCACATACAGAAGATTCATTATGGAATACGATATCCTTGATGAGAAATCTAGATCAAAACAGGAAAGTTACTGACAAGAAGGGTGAACAGTGTGACGAGATTTAGTGGGACAAGGGACATCGCCTCTTTGCCCACCTCATAAAACTAACCTTTAATATTTTTTCTAACAAATAAAAAGCGATTACATACCGGAAGAAGCGTCCCTATGGTTACCGGAAGAAGCGTCCCTATGGTTACTAAGGGTTTATATAATTCTTAAATAAAGAATATACACTTTTTTTAATAGAGCCGTTTGTAACATCATTGTCTTGCTGGTGCATTTTCTGTTGGTTTAGATAGGTTTGAAGGTCCAACTCGGAATACGTGGGCACCCGCTGTAGAATCCCTTTATTTTGATGAAAACATTCTATATACTCTTTAATCACATTATCGATAGGAGAAGAAGCCTCTTTTGAACTGGTTGATTTATTATCGAATTCGTTTTTAATTATAGTAGAGGAAGATTGGTTTGTTTTAGTTAACGGAACCAAAGTTTGTGCACCATTTTTGGAACTATTTATCTTTTTTTTTTGTTGATGAACTGTTTCTTCGTTCCTAATTTGAGGATGACTACTTCGCCCCTGTTGGTTCATTGAATTGGAACCCATTGGTTTCGGTTGTCTTTTACCCTGGTTAAATGTAGGAACAGAAGTTGAGGATAGACCAAGAGTACCATTTATGGTCGAAGGTTTCTGTTGCGTACTTGTTTCATTTACTACATTAGAGGAAGAAGAAAGTAAGTTTTGAAGTTGCCGAAAACTTGATGGTTGCGAATTATTTTTTGTTTTTTGATTAATTTCAGGTGGGTTTTCCGATAATTTTTTTTTCAGGTGAGAGATTTCTTCTTTCAAGCTCTCAGTTTCTAAACTATGTTCTGCTACTTGCTTGTTCATTTGTTGATCAATAAGAGTTTTCATGTTCTCATTTAATTTTTCCCACTCAACCCCATTTACTTCTTTAACAAACTGGAGAATTTTCTGTTGGGACCCTTTCATTGTCGTTTTCCATTCGACAATTTCGGATACGACACTTTCTAACTGCTGCTGTTGAACCAAATAAAGTTCTTGCAGATTTCCCTTCAATTGTTTCATTTCCTCTACTAACTCGTTCACTTGTGAAGTATAGATTTCATTCTGTTTTTTTGTCGATAGGTAATCCTCTAAAACATGACCTGATCGAATGGATTCTAATTGTTTTTTGTACCATTCGAGCTTGCTTTTCGCAGATTCCATCTCGTCTTTCATCTAATTTTGCTCCTTTCTAATCACCGAATCCTTTCTTTATTATAATATTATGTTTGTTTCATCTCGTTACAAAAGAAATATAAGTCGATTTATTCCCTGACACATAATCGGGAAATTTATATAAAGTAGAAAGATCTTAAAATATCTAGAGAAAAACAAAAAATAGGTTTACCCAATTTCATATTCGGTGGTCAATTGTCTATACATTCTATATATGGATACATAGTTTAATAAAGAACAATAAAACTTTAGGGAGGTGTTAGAATTTATGACAAAAAATAAATCACCAAATAATCAAGAATTACTGTGTATTGAGGCAGAGAAGGTATACGATTGGATTATAGAGGAATCGATTTTTAAAACTTCAATAAATAATGTGAACTTTGATTTTGGTACTGGCGTTTCTTGTGACCAAATAGCATCAGTAACCTGTACGATAACCGCTTTAGAGATTACTGAAGTTCCGGATTCAAGAGAAGACGTACAGTTAATTATTGACGGGGAACCGATTACCTTACAAAAAATTTTATTGAAAAAAGTGATTACGTATAGCCCAACCTTGACTTTGGAAAATGGTAATACTGTTACCAATGCAGGTTTTCAGTTCGTAGCCTTTGAAGAAGTGGTGCTCTGCGCGCCAGAAGGAACAACAATTAATGCTTCAGAAACCGAATTGAATTGTATAGTTACTGGATACTCTTTTTGTCAAGTTATAGATGGTGGAACAGAATTATCATTAAATTTCTCAGTAAAGTTTCTTATCTGTCAAAGTATTACTGCAACTTTTCCTGTAATTCTTGAATTAAAAGCAGGTTTCTGTACTCCAAGGGAGCCACTAGCAATTGATTGCCCAACCCCATTTGTACCGGCACAATGTCCAAGTCTTTTCCCCGTTGATCGGCACACAAGTTCTCACTGACCATCATAAGATGAAGTACCAGGTGACGGAACATCTGGTGCTTTTTCTGATGGAAGTGAACTGAATAGTTAGATAGTCCTTGCTAACTCACTGATTATCATACCCCTCAATTTGATTTTGTCGTTTCTTCATAAAACTTCAGTACTGCTTGATGTTCACTTTGTCACTCTGTTCTACACCTCTCGTCTTTAAAAGATATGGATTTCGAGAAGTTTCAAGGTATCGTTGAGATGGATGAGTGGTACTCCATATACTTCGAACATGGAAAGCGTAAATTGGAGGGGCTAACGCTATGGAAACGAAGTAGCTCTTCCAAAAAGAGAGGCATCAGCAATAAATAAGTCTGCGTTTTTTGTGGGAACAAGTCAGCAAAAAAGGACTTAAAATACAGTGCCTACCACTTCCAGCTTAGGATTACGCGATATCTTACTGTTCATGTCCACTTTAAAACGTCCAAGATTCGCGTTTAAAATCCGTTCCTTTCAGCACTTAAAGGGATTGTCTTACTGAAGTGGTTGTATCAGAATATTTCCAAACGAGAATTAAAAATTATTATCATTTCAATATAAGTCTTTTTCACTAGTAATCTTCCCTGTGAATTAGTTATATAGAATGATAGACTTTTTGAAATACCAACCTATTCTAAGGGGGTTCTGTCTAATGTAAAAAAATCTATAGGATTTAGAGGAGTAAAACAAAAAAATTCCTAATTTCACCCAATTTTATAATCTATGTACAATTGCCTATACACTCTGTTATTGAAAGCATAGATTAATAGAGAATAAAATAAATTTATGGAGGTGTTTGCATCTATGCAAACAAATAAGGGATCAAGTGATAAAGAATTGCTGTGTTTTGAGGCAGAGAAGGTATACGATTGGCTTTTAGAGGAGTCGATTTTTAAAACGTCAATCAGCGATGTGTCCTTTTCTTTTGGTATTAACGTTGCTTGTGACGATATTGCATCCGTAACCTGTATGGTAACGGATGTAGAGATTACTGAAGTTCCGGATTCAAGAGAAGACGTTGACTTAATTATTGACGGAGAACCGATAACCTTACAAAAAGTGTTGTTGAAAAAAGTGATTACGTATAGCCCAACGATGACTTTAGATAGTGGTGAAACTTCTACCCTTACAGGTTTTCAGTTCGTAGGCTTTGAAGAAGTGATCCTCTGCGCTCCAGAAGGAACAACGATTAAAGCTACAGAAACCGATGTGGATTGTATTATTACTGGGTACTCATTCTGTGTAGATGGTGGAAACAACTTAATCTTAGACTTCTCAGTAAAATTTCGTATCTGTCAAAGTATTACCGCAACTTTTCCGGTAATTCTTGAATTAGAAGCTGCTTTCTGTACTCCAAGAGAGCCACTCCCAATTGATTGTCCAACACCATTTGTACCGGCGCAATGTCCAAGCCTATTCCCAGTTAATCGGCACTGAAGTTTATAAGTACCAGGGGAAGTACCAGGGAGGTGGTGGGACAGAGGGACAGGTTCCTCTTCCCACCAAATATTTATAATTAATTCCGAAACTGGTCAAGGTACCAGCGTTGTGGAATTAGTAAAAGCATTGGAAGAAGCAAATGGGATTATAGTTCCTTAGAAAATAGTGGATCGCGAAACAGGGGATATTTCATTTTGTTAGGCTGTTTTCGCAATGATTGTGGCTTTTGGTATTAATTTAAATGATTATTCCACTAACTCAGAATCGGTAAACGTTACTCATTTGCTGGTGACTTAGCTTAAAAAAACTATCCAAAAAACAGTGGTTTTAGTCTGATTTTTAATTTAAAATTCTGTAATTGAAAAAGTCATTCTGAGTAAAAGGGATACTCATTTCTATTTATAATTTTTGATGTAACTCAACATTGAAATGGAGGATTTACTCAAAAATCAGATGAAATAGCTACAAAGTATACGAAAAGAGCCTTTTGCTAGGATGGTGCTTTTAAAGCTGAACGAGAACTAGGCTGGACAGTTAAGAATGATATTGTCGCTATGTATCGAGATGCTTGGTGTTTTGAAAAGAATAAATAGAACTAGCTGAAGCAAAATAAATTGTAATAACCTGTTGAGTCAGATTAATTGGCTTGACGGGTTTATTTGTATGTTCATTTCCAGCAGAAAGGAGGACCATGTGTCGACGAGTCTGATTTACACTTTTTGCTTGTTTCCTTTTTACACTTCTGATGAAAAAATGCTATTCCGATTTTTCATACCATGACTTTCCTCGTTCTCTCCACCATATGGGACAGGAACTTTGTCCCAGACATGATAAGGATCAATGAATTTCTCTAAATACACCATTTTTGATCAAATTATTCATGGCACCTTGATTCTTAAATTTAAACCTGAATTATTCATAGAATTTTTAATAATAGCTACAAACGCATATCTAACAGGCTTTCTTTTAGATCATACATGCATGAAATAAATGAAAAAAGAATCCGTTTCTGATAGGGTATAAGTACGACCAAATAACCAACAGAAAGGATTCTTTTCATGGCTACTTTACCCCAAATATCGCTTAATTTCAACCCTCGGATTAAACTCTCTGATCAAGGAGGTTCTCTTTCCTCGGACACTGGTGAACTTCTTATAAGAGAATTTGATGAAAAAATAGGCTTCTCCAAAACAGTGGCTCACCATCTAAAACTAAAGGACAACAGAAGATACTATGTCCATTCGAATGAACAGTTGCTTCGTCAAAAGATGTATCAATTGATCGCAGGATATTTTCAAGATGACGCTGCGGATCACTTGACGACCGATCCTGTTTTTACACAAATCATTGGTACAGATGCTTTGGCTTCTCAACCTAGCTTGTCTCGTTTTTTCAGGCGTTTTGATGCCAAATCCACCGAACAATTAAATCAAGAGAACCAAGAGCTTCTTGACAAAATTCATCGATTCCGAGAGTCCAAATCACTCCTAATTGATTTGGATTCTACTCATTCCGATACCTATGGAAATCAAGAGTCTTCAGCTTACAATGCTCACTATGGGACGATTGGTTTCCATCCATTAGTCGCTTTTGATGGGGGTACTGGCGATTTTTTGAAAGCCAAGCTAAGACCAGGTAATGTTTATACTTCTAATGGAGTTGTGGAATTTATCCAACCTCTTATTGAACATTACAACGAAAAGTTCCCAGAGACGACACCATTTCTTCGTGGGGATAGTGGATTTGCGGTTCCAGCCCTGTATGAGTTGTGCGAAAAAGAATCCGTTTTCTACGTAATTCGACTCAAATCTAATGCAAACCTACAAAAAATAGCCAATGAACTCCACCCATCTACAAGCCCTTCTAATGCAATGGAGACGGAATGTTTTTATGAAGAAACGATGTATCAGGCAGCATCTTGGACAAAACCTAGAAAAGTAATCATAAAATCCGTTCGTCCTAAAGGTGAACTGTTTTTTAATCATTCCTTCATTGTGACCAATCTAGTAGCTGCCTTCTCACCCAAGGATATCCGATAAAAAACATCCAAACGTAATCTAAACTCAGCTTAATGCATCTTTTGCCTAAGAAAAAGCGTGTTGAGTATGTCCCGACCTTGGCGTT
>NZ_JAYKTS010000028.1:0-46859 GCF_037024155.1 Bacillus sp. 2205SS5-2 | reverse complement strand
TAACCTAACGAATTGGTTGCGAACCCTTTGTTTTCCAGAAGAAAAAAAGAGCATGCAAATTGAAACTATCCACACAAAAATGATTAAAGTCGCTAGCAAACTAGTTAAATCAGGAAGGTCCCTTTATTTTAAATTATCTTCCAGTTTTGTGTACCAGAAATTCTTTTGGAACGTACTTCGGCGAATTCAAAGCATAAAATTCTAGATTGAACCAAGGGGGACGTCTGCCCAAAATCCGACTAATTCCAACTAGATCAGAGAAAATCACATCAAAAGAAGAGAAAACACCTATCCTTTTTCCAATCATATTGAAAAGAAGACCTTTTGGGTTACATATTTAGTTTAGCAAGGAAGTATGAATAATTCAGGTTAAAGTATATTGATAGACGGTTTAAATCCTCCTGAGGTAAATCAGCATAATTAATTTGAAGTTCATGAGTACTTTCGAGTTTCTGAATCAATGTTTTAACAAATGCTAGTTGTTTTGCCGGCATTCAGATTTCATCATAATTTTAGGGTTAATGGTAGCTTCAATAGAATCCGTATAGATCCCTTTTTTAACCCATTGAAGATCTTCACTAGATAAATTAGACCATTCTCCCTGTAATCTCTTATTGGCAAAATGTTTATGAAACACAACTTCTGTCTGAGTGTGATTACCCGATTTTATTAAGAAGATCAATGGATGTTCGAACGGAAGCTTCACAATGAGTAGATTCATTCTTTTTTCTATATGTTTTGTTTTGCCAATTTTAAACGTACCATTCATATGTTCCTGTGCAAAAAATATATTTCCAAGATGTTCGCCTTCAGGATAAGGAGAATCAATAATTTGTTGAAGGATTGATTGGTCAGCTTCGAAACGAGAAACTTTTTGAGTTTTAATTACGACCTCTGGTGTCGTGCTTGCTGTTGGATGCTGAAATTTTTGTATGAAATTGTTTAATCACAGCTTTCTAAGAGATTTTCAATGATGATGGAAATAACTAACCAGCTCAATATCTAGCGTTATATCGGAAAATTAAAGAAACATAAATACATTTTTTGGTTTTTGAAATGAAAATTGTGGGGTTTCTTAATAAAGGGTAACCTTCCTGGTAATTAACATAGTTTATTGGAGAACGAGGGCGCTGGTTCACTTTTTTTTATGCATTTAAATGGTCAGAGGTTCATTTGTCCTGAGCCTAGAAGTAGTATAGATAGCTTATAATTCAATAATTAATAATGTATTAAACTAGGGGTGTTGATTATCCATTTTCAGGAAGAATGATTTTGTGGAAAAATAGTGAAGGGAAAAACGATTGTAAATGGATGAGTTGGTGGTATATCTGTAAAGTCGGCGATAAATCTAGAGAAGTTGGTGATAAAAACTGAAAAGTCGGTGATATCTACCTATTTGAGCCCCTTTTTTCCTGATTGCAGGGATAATTTTTCTCTTAAAGCTAATAATTACTGGAAAATCTTCATTTTAAGAAGAGATACGGTTGTAAAGGGATGAAAATAGAGGATATTGTAGAGAACTTAGAAGAGAAATGTGATTCTCCATTTGAAATTGATGTCATGCGTATGATCGTTGCCTAAGGATATAAAATTCAACCTCAAGTTAAGGTAGGTAAATATCGAATTGACTTTGTCATTGAAGGAATCAGAGACCGCCTGGCCATTGAGTGTGATGGTGAAAGGTGGCACGGACCTGAAAAATGGGAAGAAGACTTGCAACGTCAATATGACCTGGAACGAGCAGGATGGAAGTTTTGGAGAGTTAGGGGAAGACAATTCTATTATGATCGAGTGGCTTCATTGGAAAGTCTATGGGAGAAGTTAGAGGAGTTAGGTATTGAGCCTAACCTCATAGAAAATTCTGAGGAGCAACAGACTCTAAAAGAAAATAGACCTAAAATTGAACGAGTATACTAGAAGGCTCGACCTACTCCTGTCACCAGAGAAAATGAAAGAATAAACCAATATGTAAATTCTCTTAATGGGCAAAAAGGGTTAGACTTGTCTGGATATACTGGGCTATCTAAAGGGTCTTTTGAGCAGATTGCATTGTTTGAAGAGGATAGTGAAATCACTGAAAATGACCATCAACCTTCAAATTTCTCTTTACTGAATTATTTAAAACAGAGAAAGTTAAAAGTGATCGATCTACGAGAAAAAGGTGGTAACCTGTAAGTAGTGTGTGGAGAAGAGATGGGTACTTTAAAAGAAGAATTTGATAAGATGGGTATAAAGTTTAACTATACTCAAAACAAGAGTAAGTCTACAAATTATATGCCGGGTTGGTATTCTTCGTATAAGGATTAATTCTAGAAGCTTTTGACAACGTGATGCCTATCACTACAACCAGGTACAATGATGTTATAAAGCGAGCATTTCCCTCCTATGCAGGGAAATGCTCGCTTTTTGTCGAATGGACTAACATAGATAAACACAAGGAGGAATCAACATGTCACACTGGATTTTTCAAGGAAACCCACAGCGGTTTACGATAGATAATGAGAAATACCCACATCTTCACGATTTTAATAATTATGTGAAGGAAGGGAAGGTCATTGATTGGAATATAAGGCAAAAGCAACACGCGCAAGATGTAAAAATTGGTGATCAAGTATTCATTTGGAGATCGGACGGAGAAGAGAAGAACAGTGGGGGTATTATTGCCCTTGCAGAGATCATTTCAGAACCTTCGATTGGGGAAAATGAAGCTCCTTCCGTTGAGTTACGTGTACAGGAGTGCAAGTTAACTCAAGAGGAAGGGATGCTTCCAAGATATAAGCTGAAAGAGGTTCCGGAAACGAGCCAACTCTTAATCATACGTGCACCTCAAAGTACAAATTATAAACTGACGGAAGATGAATATACTTATCTCAAATACTTTTGGGATCATCGGAAAGGGTTAGATGAGAAAGCGGAAATGAACACCGTAGAACGTTACCTGCATTATTATAAACAAAAAGCAACGGACTTTTTAACTGAGGTTGAATACATAACCAAAGCATATGACTACTTTCAACAGTATCGAAATCCTGATTTCATCAGAGGTATGGAGTGGGAGGATTTCCAAAAGATTGGGGACCATGTAAATGCTTTTCGTATGGCCATTGCTCGCAGCCGTGCACTTGGTAAATTAAATGCTCCTTTGGAGAAGTACCGTGAAAGTTTTCATTATCTTGTCCATGGACAGGATCCTATTGATATAAGAATGAATCGATTTTTGCATCATCCTGATTATAAGCTGTTTGGAATCGGGGCGAATGCTCTTTCTGAGATTGTGGGGAATATTTTCCCTGAGGAGTTTTGTTTTTATAATCAAAGGGACAGAGTTGCTGTAGAAAATGTGATAGGGATTGATCCTCAGTATAAGCGTGGAGATTCTTTTTCACAGAAGGCTTTGAAGTTCCAATTTGCTTTGAGAGATCATGAGATTGCTAATAAGTATGAAATGATTGTAGGGCGACAAACGGACCTTCCGATTAACTATGAAGTGGATCAGTTTTTTAGTTTCGTATTCGAAAAAAGCAAGATGAAGGTGGACTTAGAAGAGGAAGAGGTCGGGGTACGCTATTGGTTACTAGCGGCAGGTGAAAAGAATAAGTACTGGGAAGATTTCAAAAAGGAAAATCGGATATCCATTGGCTGGAGAAAACTTGGTGACCTGCGGAAATATAAGGATAAAAGAGAGATCACGGAGAAGTTAAGAGAAATCTATAACATCGAACATACTCCAACCAATGATGCTTTGGCAAATGAACAATTTGTCCGAGAAATGAATGAGGGAGATATTGTTCTAATCAAACAGGGGATGAACAAACTCATTGCAATGGGAGAAATTGCCTCACCTTATCTGTATAATCCTGAAAACGGCGACCACCACTCCTATCGGGAAGTTGAATGGCAACGTGAGGGAGATTGGGACGTATCGGATTTACCTCTTAATATGAAAACGCTAACGGATATTACTGATTATGAAGATTTCCTTACAACCATCTTAAATAGGATAGAAGTAAGAGAGCCTACTGCTGCATATGAAACAAAGGACGACGAAAAGCTGGAAGCAAAACCATACACAGTAGACCATATTAAAGCAGAAGTTTTTATGGACTTAGAGAAAATTGAGGATGCCATAGAATCCCTAGAATATAAGAAAAACATTATCCTTCAGGGACCTCCTGGTGTAGGAAAAACGTTCGTTGCAAAACGGTTAGCCTATTTACACATGCAAAAAAGACAACCGGAAAACATCGAGATGGTACAGTTCCATCAATCCTATTCCTATGAAGAGTTTATTAGAGGGTTCAAACCGAATGAAGAGGGACATTTTTCGCTCCAAGATGGATTGTTTTATTCTTTCTGTGAGAAAGCAAAGAAGCAGCCTGAAGAAAACTTCTACTTTATCATCGATGAAATAAACCGGGGGAATCTCTCTAAAATATTCGGCGAAGTCATGATGTTAATAGAAGCAGACAAACGGGGGGCCGATTATTCCATTAAACTCGCCTATAGCAAAGGTGATAAAACCTTCTCTATCCCGGAAAATGTATTTGTCATTGCTACGATGAATACAGCGGATCGTTCATTAGCGCTTGTTGATTATGCCTTAAGAAGAAGATTTGCCTTTATTGAACTCATCCCTGGATTTCACACTCCTGCCTTTGAGGAACACCTGAAAACAAGAGGTATTAGCAAGGGGTTTGTTGATAATATCAAGACATTTATGCAGGAAGTAAACTCTGAAATATCCAGTGATGTAGTGAATCTAGGGAAGGGCTTTGAGATAGGTCATAGCTACTTCTCACCTGGGATAAAAATAGAAGACGAGCAGGCCTGGTACGAACGAATTATCCGACTAGAGATCAGGCCTCTACTAGCGGAATACTGGTTTGATCAGGAGGACAAGGTAGATGACCTTATCCGAAAATCCTAGCAGGATCCCGATTAAAAACATTTACTATATGCTTACCTATGCTTGGAGCCATCCTCATGAAAAGAACTTCATTTCTGTATTGAGGAAAGATGAAAAAAGCCTGATCAATCTCCTAAGCAAGGTGTTGATTATAAAAGTAAAAGCCCTTATTAAAAAGGGCTTTTACAAAGAATACATCCAGACTCAAGATGAATCAGGCATCATCCGGGGGAAAATCCTTTTCAAGGAATCCCTCCAAACCTTCTCCCGTAGAAGAGGGAAGATGCATATTCTTGAAGACAATATGACTCACGACTTTTTGCATAATCAAGTGATCAAAACCATTTTGTATCACTTATCAATGCAGAAGCAACTAGAGAAGGAGTATCGGGATGAAATCACAAAGGTACTCCCCTTTTTCAGTGGCATTTCTCTAATAAAGATCTCAAGCAACTTATTTAAGGAATTTAGTCTTCACCGGAATAATCAGCACTATCAGTTTCTACTAAACATTTGCCAGTTTATCTGGGAAAATACCTTGCTTCATGAATGGGAAGCTGAACAACTCTTTCAGGACTTCTCTCGTGAACATCAAAAAATGGCGAAACTGTTTGAGGACTTTGTGAAGAATTTTTATCGAAAAGAAATAAAAGGATCGAAAGCAAAGAGTGATATACTCCATTGGCCGGCTGAAGGAAAGGACAAAGAGCTTCTACCAAAGATGACGACGGACATTTCTTTAGAATTTGAAAATAGAAAAATCATAATCGATACCAAATTTTACAAAGACATATTCTCTCAGCATTGGGAAAAGGAGACCGTTCGCAGTGCACATTTGTACCAAATGTTCTCGTATCTAAAGAATGATGAATATTTTACTGGGAAGAAAGCGATTGGTATCCTTTTATACCCAAAAGTTTATAAGGAAATCGATTTGAATTATGAAATGCATGGGTTTGGTATTAGAGTCTGCACGTTGGATTTGAACCAGTCTTGGGAAGGGATTCATGAGAGGTTGTTAGGGATTGTTGGTTAGTTATTTTTACTGTAACATTGAAAGTTTGGGGTTAGATAGGTGGAAATTGAAGGTTATCTAAAGAGGTAACATTAGTTGGAAAAAGGTGAGCGTACGTTAAAAGAGGTATCAGTGAAGTAATTTGTAAACAGATTAGAAAACATTCTTCAGGACGCTATCTATATGGAAGAATGCCAAAATGGAAAAGGAGACAGATCCTTTGTCCCATGCCTATGAGTATCAAAGATAGCTTTTTTTCAATATATAGAATGGGGAAAAGGAACCTCTTTCCCCAGGTAACTGGTACCACGTGGTAGGACAACACGACAAAAAGGTTGTTTTAATTAATGCTATTGTCTAAAAATCATACAATAGGATCCTCCTTGATGAACATTAAATAGAGCATAGAAGAGAAAGAATTGGATTATAATTCACGAAGATACTCAAAAATCAGCTTCTTCGCTATTTAGTATTTAGTCTAAAATCTTGTATAGCTGTCCATGCTTGGTAGAAACTACGAAAATACCTAGGAGCTGATGGCGTTAAGGGAGATTTTAATGTATTCGAAGCTGCTTTAGAAATACCTTAACCTTGGGTACGTTTTTCATTATGAGTTGGCAAAAGAAGATAAAGAACTTCACATTTACCTCATTTTCCGCTAATCACCATTTGTCGAAAACCCAAGTTAGCTTTTGATAATTTGCGACTTATTTTCCTTGAATTCAACAGGAAATTTTCTATATTAAACAGTGAGAAAGAAAGGTGTTTTTTTTCGTATACCCTTCGACAAAGGACATCGACAAAACCTACTATCCAGACACCTTCCTTTCTAGAAAAATGGTTTCATCGAGACCCAGCCACCGTAGTATTTGGTGTGTTTTTTCGGGAATTTTCGCTATTTTTTGTTTTTCCTTCGTGACTGGATGCTCATATTCAATGACCAACACGTGATCAAATTGCTCTAAAATGGTTTTCCCTGTCGGACGGTAAAAATTTTTGCCATACAGTCGTAGGGGTGTTTCTTCCTCATCGATTTTCACTCGGACACGACGCTGCAGTAAGGCATAGATCAGAAGCCCGACGACGAACACATAGCTTAACCCAAGGACTCGTACATCGTTTTTTAAGAATACACCATGAACGAAATACGGATGTTTCAAGGCACGAAACAGATTTTCTACATCGATTTGCGATTTGTAGCGTTTCAATAACCCCAGACTACTGGTTTCTTTTTCGCGACTCACATTACTGATTAGGACAAACGTACTTTCCATTTCACGTGCTTTTTGGATTTGTGCTTCATCCTCGTTCACCGTAAATTGGCCTGTATAGTAAACATCTGGAATGAGGGTCTCCGTCTTGGAAGGTCGTCCTCTTCTTCTTTTTACCTTTTCCATCTTGCTTACATCAGCTGTGAGTTGGTGGTATTTAAGCGGTGTAGCCAACTGGTGTTCTAATTGAGCGGAGGCATCTTCCAGGCAATGATACTCGATCTGACTCCAGCTTTTCATCGCTTTTTCTATTTTCATTCGTTCGTTGGCGATGTCACGAGTGATTTTTTTCTGCTTTCGTTGATCCAAAGCAGAAGAGTGTACCACAGCGAAACGGTAGGTCCGATCATACAATTCGGCGGTCATCCCTTGAATTCGATAGGTGGCTGAATTCTTCTTGTCCGAGAGAGTGCCCACCTGGACCCAATCTGCTTCGTTCTCGTAGGCAAGCTGTTTCAGTTTTTTACACAGACCGAAGTTTTCCGGAAAGCGGCTGATAAAGGGGCGTTGACCGAAAATGTCTAGATTCTCTTTCGTGACCACAGCTGAATCGGCGATAGTGATCATCGATTGAAGCGTTTCGGGTGGAAGAAGATCCTTCATGCGCAGAGCCATCTTTCCATTCCATTTTTTATCGGATGTGTTTCCGTCCATAACATCAGCGAAAATCGGGAGACCCTGAACACTGCCTAATCCAAACATCAACTGTTTTAAATCCGGACGGCGTTCCTTAGAATGACCATAATCAATTCGGAGAGGGGACTCTTCGGAATCAGCCGTCTCATAGGCGCCCTGAACAGAGAGGCTCGTTGTATCAAAGTGAGCGTGGTCGAGGAGGATCCCTTTCTTCTCCAAGGCCCGCCCCAATCGGTCATCGTTAAAATCTTCCGCTTGCCAGGGCTTGTCAAAGAGATTGGAAATATCCATTCAAAGATTCAAAAATTGGAGGAGACTCCCTAGCTATGGTGAATGGCTAGGGCTTAATTGTATTAATTCCTTTATGAAAAGCTTCTATTTTAAATGTAGTGAAGAAGAACTACTCAAGATAGGGTTGTTTCTTCGTTATCCAGAAAGCATAGATGTTCAGAACGGTCTTTAGCTATTGGGCGCTAATCTGAAATTCAGATTAGCGTCATTTTTTATTTCAGGCCAGATTCAGGAGTAAGGAATTGCCTATATACCGTACATTTGAAATAATCGTTATTAAGTGAAAAAATGATAAAAAGTATGCTGTTTTGTTAGAAGAGTCATTTTTTGACTAAAATTCAATTGCTCTATTTAGTAACTATAGTTTTGTGATGTTTGTGATAAAATTGCCTACATACAACAAAATTTTAAAAAAATGGTTCCGAAAACACGACGATATTGGAGGGGAAATATGAAAACAACAGTTGAGTTCTTGGCAGAATGGGCAGAAAAGGAAGCATGGAAAATCCACGTTTATAACAAAGTCACAAAAAAAGGGATATTAATTCAACAAAACTGTTAGATGAAGTGTTACACCTAATGAAAATAAATAAAACAGTTGATGTTGATAGGGATTCCGCTATGAGTAGCGAACAGTTCGAAGGGAATAGATTGACTATAAGTGAAATAAAGTCTCCCAAAAATGTTAATGCTTTATCAGGAGATGCTCAATCCTCATTGGGAAAAAACCTTAATGTGGTTTATGGGGAAAATGGTTCGGGAAAATAATCGTAAGTTCGTATGTTCCGTAAATTAGCAGATCAATATTTCACATCAGAAAAAAATTTAACTATATTTCCGAATGTTTATAAGGAAGATTCAGCGGAAGAACATTTACCTCAAACGGTTAGAGTTACATAACAACTGAATGACAATACGAAAAATGACCTTGTGGATATAAATAAACCACATACTGAGCTTTCCAAAAATAAATGTTTCCGATAGTGAATCTGTTCTTCCTGTGATTAATAGTGATACTACATTTAGTATCCTACCAAAAGGCTTTGAGAAATTCCAAAGGGTTTCGGGTTTGTTGGATTCTTTTCGTAAGGAGATATCAACCTATATATATGCTGAAAAGGAGAAGCAGGATAAGATTTTTTTTGATTCTTCTTTCGATTTTATTCGTGGAGAGCTAGATAAAATTCTGGAGGAAGTTAAGGATTCAAAAAATATAAAAGAATATCTTGAAAATAATTATCCACGTAGCGATTCATATGAAGAGGTAATTAAAGAGATAGATCTTCAAATCAAGGAATTAGAATCTTCTCACCCAAAAGATAAGATTACTATTTTGACAGCCCAATGACTAAACTTAGATCAATTAAAGACTCATTTAAGAAATTGGCAACAATATTAAATAAATAAAACATAGAAAATGTCAATGTGCTAATTAAAGATTACGAGAAAAAAATACAAGAATAGCAAGAGTTTAATGAAACTTTCCAAAAAAGTGTGTCTTTTCTTGAAGAGGTAAATGATGATTGGTTAGAGTTCATTAAGATGGGCAAGAAGTATTATAAATCCATTAATCATGATCATGTTCTTGAAGGGGAGTCTTGTATTTTTTATAGCCAATTACTTGATTCATCGAGTGTGAATGTTGTTGAAGCCAATTTTAAACATGCTGCTCATAGTAAAAAGGGATTATAAATCTCAATTGAGAGAGAAATTCTCAAACACGATACAAATAATATATCGATTAATTTTTCTGAAGAGGAGGCCGCCTTGTTTGAAAGTGAGAAGTTTTTAGGGAGAATTAAATCGGCTCTTCAAATTGTCAACCGCAATAAAGAATTGTTTAGCTCCCTTCTTAACTCTAAACAAAATAGTACTGATCAGGTGTATTTGAATTTAACCGATGTTATTGAAGAAATTAATCAGGAATTAGATGTATTAGATAGTAGAGTAGAAAACTTAAAGAAAACGAGTTCAGAAGCTGGTAAAATTATAGCTTCCCTTAAGGAGGTAAGAGAAACATTAAAAAAGAATGAAAAACTTCATTCTTCACAGAACTCCTTTGTAAGATGGTTTGATATTCAGAAGACAATTGAAGAATACAGTAAAGCGAAAGGGGGATTTTCCGCAAATTCCTTAACCCAAAAACAATCTGAGGCTTTTCAACAAATTGTTCAAGCTGAGTATTTTGAAACATTTGAACGTTTTGCTAAGGAACTTAAAGTATCAAATATTGATCTAAGGTTTATTCCTAAAAAGGGGGAAGCTTTAAGAAAAAAATTTGTTTCTTCTGAGGAGTATAAGGTATCTCAAATTATGAGCGAAGGTGAACAAAAATCTGTAGCAATGGCTGAATTCTCTGCTGATTTAACTATGCGTAAAGATTTAAATACAGTTCTTTTTGACGACCCTGTAACCTCATTGGACTATAAGCGTTCAGAAATTATAGCAAATTTAACGAAGAAAATATACCTATTTAAGAGAATTTCAGTCAAGACCTGAGTGTTGTGTGAATTTTAACATTCTGTGTTTATTACTTCCGTCTTTTTTTGAAGAAATAGAACGGTTTAAAGATTAAGGAGAATGTCTAGTGATTAAAATAAGAAATGTCAAAACCATTATTACCGCACCAGAAGGAATCGATTTGGTTGTTGTGAAAATTGAAACGTCAGAACCAGGCTTGTTTGGTTTAGGGTGTGCTACTTTTACACAACGATCTAAGGCCGTTTTTTCAGCAATTGAAGACTATTTAAAGCCATTTTTAATTGGTAAAGATGTTCATCGTATTGAGGATATTTGGAATACTTCCATGGTGAGTGCCTATTGGAGAAATGGACCCGTATTGAATAATGCTTTGTCTGGAATTGATATGGCACTTTGGGATATTAAGGGTAAAATTGCGGGGTTACCACTGTACCAATTGTTTGGAGGAAAAAGTAGAGAAGGGGCTGCTGTTTATATCCATGCTGATGGGAAAGACAAGCAGGAAGTTGAATCGAATGTTTTGAAGTTTAAGGAGCAAGGATATCGCTATATTCGTTGCCAAATGGGACTTTATGGGGGCGAAAATCAAGAGATGGTCAAGCCTGAAGGAGCCCTAAACGGTGCCTACTATAATCCGAAAGTTTATATGAGAGATGTTGTTTCTATGTTTGATCATATTCGTGGCAGTGTAGGATATGAGATTGAATTATTACATGATGTTCATGAAAGACTTGCTCCGATTGATGCAGTGAATTTTGCTAAGGACCTAGAACCGTTTAAACTCTTCTATTTGGAGGATGCGTTATCACCAGAACAGATGGATTGGTTTAAGTATTTAAGAAGTCAATCTTCCATTCCTTTAGCCGTTGGTGAATTGTTTAATAATCCAAATGAGTGGATTCCGCTTATTAAGGAAAATTTAATCGATTTTATTCGTATACATATTAGTCAAATTGGAGGCATTACGCCTGCTCTGAAGATGATTTCCTTAGCTGAAGCATTTGGTGTGAGGACAGCTTGGCATGGCCCAGGTGATGTGTCGCCAGTAGGACATGCGGCTCATGTTCATCTGGACATTTCTGCAACAAATTTTGGGATTCAAGAGTTAAATCCATTTAGCGAAGAGCTTTTAGAGGTTTTCCCGGGAACTCCTGAAGTGAAAAATGGTTATGTGTATCCAAATGAAAAACCAGGATTAGGAATAGATATTAACGAGGAACTTGCTACAAAATATCCAAGTCTTGACCAATTACCAACATGGACATTGTCACGTTTACCTGATGGAACTTCTGCGAGACCATAAATTTGGGGCAAGTACCATCCCGGAGTTGTTAAACGGAGGGGGAAACGAACCTGTTTTTTACCTCCCTTCTTGCGCTTGGCACTAGCAAAACAGGAGACAAAAGTGAGAGATACTATTAAATAATTTACATAGGGAGTGATGTGAAGGTGGAAGAAATTATTATCTATGAATATGAAGAAAGATTACGGAAGGCTGGGGTAAATGGGGATGTAGAAAATCTCGATAGACTTATCAGTGATGACCTTTCATTTGTCAGCCCCGTTGGACAAATTACAACTAAGGAGGATGATATCGTATCTCATCGGTCAGGGATCTTGAACATTACTGAATTTACATTTTACCCCCATGTCGAAGAATTTAAATTTTCCAGACAATACGATAGCATCACAAGGACTTTTTGACTACTGTTTTTATAATGATGTGATTGACAAGGATTATAATCACTGTGGAATAGGATGTGGAGAACGCGGACAGTATGGTGGAGGTTATGCCATAAATACCATTGATATTTGTTGTTATAACCATGATTTGTGTTATCACACAGAATGGGAAAATGTATCTTGCTGTGACTATGACTTAATCATCTGCGCCGACCGCAACTAATCAGAAGATGTCGAATCTTATAATTTAATTTACGGTTATATCATACTTAAGTGCATATAAATGGTAAAATATAAGAAACTTTAAAAAAATCTCAAAATCTCACTTAATTACTGAGATTTTGAGAGTTGGTATTCGTCAATCATATAGTCATTATTCTTGTGACAAATGCGTTTACATGAAATAAGCTGATTTTTGCTCCATCTGTAAAAAAAAGTGTTCCTAAATCGAATTGGTGTTGTGAAAATGAAAAGATAGATATTAAGGGGACGGTTAAGCAGATTCAGTTTAAGAGTGCGCGGCGGAGAGTTCATCAGTTTCTTTGAGATAGCCAGCTTGTTCCTGCTAACTTATTAATAAAGCGTCAACTCAAGCCGTATTTGAGGACACGCAATTAAAATTGGAACCTATATGTTCGCATATCAGAGAAATTAAAGCTATTTAGTAGGGTCAGTCAGATAACCTATAAAAGTGAAGGGCAATCGTCATCAAAACAAAACCATCTGCTTAGCTAGCAAGATAGTAAATATTACTAGAAAAAATCGATAACAGAAGAATCAATTGGGTAAGCGATGCTAATAAGAAAATATCGGATTAACCCCCCCAGGGACACAAACTATTTTTTAAAACTTTTAATGAGTATCCCTTTTACTCAGAATGACTTTTTCAATTACAGAATTTAAATTAAAAACTATCCAAAAACCACTGTTTTTTGGATAGTTTTTTTAAGCTAAGTCACCAGCAAACGAGTAACCTTTCCCGGTTCTGAGTTAGTGGAATAATCATTAAACTTTTTTATTGACTGTTGACTTGGTCCATTCTTTATCGTTTGGACTGAGGTGAAAAAAGTGAATAAACAACAATTTTTAGAGGTGTATCGAGAGTTCTCCCATCGTGTTATCACGACGAAACTCATTAAGGCTCTTGCAGGAAGTGCCGATCATGTGATTGCGGCCATGTTTATTAATTCGGGTGTTTTAACTGCGCTGACTTTAATTACCCTAATGCTCTTTTTTCATTTTCGTTTATGTTTGTGTCATGTTTAAGCTCGTATATTGGACTATTAATAGGGAAATAAGAGTTTAAGAAGGAAAATCAATCTCCAAGGTTTATTGGGGAGGGAAAAAGGGACAGTCCCTTTTTCTTAAGAGTTGGGGTCAAATAGCAAAAAGGTCAATCACTCAATGAAAAATTCATCTATGATTAATTAGATGATGAGCCGTGAAACATTGCTGTGAAACAAGAAATTTCGAGGAGCGACAGGCACCTGTTGAGGAGAGGTGAATATGGGGAAACTAGGGACGAAAGGGAAATATTTATACATCTTATTCGCAGTTAGTTTTATTATTTGGGGGAGTATCATTGTCTATAATGGTTATAAACCAAAGGTTGGACCGATTGGGGACGGTCCAAATTATACTCAGGTTTGGTTTTTATTTTTCTTGTTATTATTTTTTTCTTTTTGGGCTATTATCAAATTTATTTTGCTAGTCATAATGGAGAAAAAAGAACTACAAAAAGAATAGGGAGAGATTCCTGTAATGGTACCAGGGACAGGGGAACAGGCTCCTCGGCCCACCAAATATTTATAAATAATTCAGAAACTGGTCAAGGTACCAGTGTTATATAGTTAGTAAAAGCATTTGAATAAGCAAATGGGATTATAGTTCTTAGAAAATAGTGGATCGGAGAACGGGGGATATTTCCTCTTGTTATGATGGCGACTCAAAAGTTGAACGAAATCTAAGCTGGATAGCTAAGCGCAGTATTGTCGAACTGTACCGAGATGCTTGGCGTTTTAAAAGAGTTAAAAAGAACTATAGAATTAGAGTACCAGGGGGACAGTCCCTCTGGTACTCTGCCTTTAAGACTACCGATCAAAGCTATCGAAAGAAGAGGCAACTTATGCCATGAACATTCTCACTCACGCTGATTTCGTCATCTTTAATAGACTAGATAAACTGCCTGTGTTGATTGTAGAAGTCGATGGACATGCTTATCATGAAAATAATCCGAATCAGATGAAACGGGATGTTATGAAGGATGAAATACTGAAAAAGTATGAGATTCCAATTATCAGAATGAAGACGACTGGGAGTGGGGAAGAGGTACGGTTGAGGGAGAAGTTAAAGTTAGTTAGTAAGGATAATCCTTCTTAGTTTTATAATTAATAGTTAGTATTGCGTGTGGGGAGTAATCAGTTCATATTTATACATCGGCTGGAGGAAAGGAATGAGGTACTATCCTTTCTCCTCAAAGAATGACGTAACCAACATACCAACTAGGGAGTCATAGACAATCGACGCATTTCGTTTTACAATATTTACATATGAATTTAATGATTGGTGCTGATTACATGAGTATTATTGAAAGCTTAAAGGAATCTTTATATAAAGGATTTGTAGATCGTAAGCATACACGAACAGGAAATTATCAACCTAGGCTACTTGTAAATAATTATAGACAAAATGAAGATATCTTAACGCCACTTCTAGAGGAATTGGATCATTGTGAGGATTTCTTTTTCTCAGTTGCATTTATAACGGAGAGTGGTCTTGCTACACTAAAATCACATTTATGGGACTTATAGAATAAAGGGGTTAAGGGAAGAATCCTGACTTCTACCTTTCTGCAATTTAATCAGCCTAAGGTATTTAGAGAGTTGTTAAAGATTAAAAATCTAGATGTTCGAATAACCAACTTAAAAGGGTTTCATTCAAAGGGTTATATTTTTAAACAGAAGGATCATTATTCTCTTATCGTTGGAAGTTCGAATTTAACGGCACACGCGCTGAAACTGAACTATGAATGGAATGTGAAATTAACTTCACATGAGAACGGGGAGATTATTTCTAATTTTTTCGATCAGTTTGATGATGTTTGGGGGCAGTCTCTTGTTTTAAGTTCAGGTTGGATCGATGAATATGAAAAAGTGTACACTGAAAATACTCTTAAACATGAGATGAACAAAATTGTGGAATTTCCTGAAGATTATCAGGCGAACTCTATTAAAGATGCGCTTGAAATTCAGCCAAATATGATGCAGACTTCTGCTTTGGAAAGTATACAAGCTGTACGTGATGCGGGGAAAACAAAAGGGCTTGTTATTTCAGCTACCGGTACAGGTAAAACATTCCTATCTGCTTTCGATGTTAGAAGGGTAAAACCAAAACGTATGTTATTTATAGTGCATCGAGAACAGATTTTACAAAAGGCTAAATCAGACTATCTTAAATTGCTTGGTGGTGTCGAAGAGGATTTTGGGATCCTGTCAGGGAATTCGAAGCAAACGGATAGACGGTATTTATTTACTACTATTCAAACATTATCAAAAGAAGCCGTACTCTCGTCATTCGATCCGACTGATTTTGATTATATTCTTGTTGATGAGGTCCACCGAGCTGGAGCTAATTCGTATCAAAGGGTGATCAACTATTTTACTCCAGAAGTTATGATGGGGATGACGGCGACACCGGAACGGACGGATGATTTTAATGTTTATGAACTATTTGACTATAATATTGCCTATGAAATTCGGCTACAAGAAGCATTAGAAGAAGATATGCTTTGTCCGTTTCACTACTTTGGAGTAAAGGAATTTGAAATAGATGGAAAACTCATTGATGATGCGGTGGAGCTGTCTAAACTTGTTACCGAGGAGAGAGTGGACCATATTCTAGAGAAGGTCAATTACTATGGCTATTCTGGTGAAAAAGTTCGTGGTCTTATGTTTTGTAGTCGGAAAGATGAGGCTAAGAAATTGTCACTTGAATTAAATAAAAAAGGATTGAACACAGTCGCTTTGACTGGTGACAATACTCAAGAAGAACGGCTATCGCGAGTGGATCAGTTGGAAGATGGAAAGTTGGATTATATTTTAACCGTCGATATTTTTAATGAAGGAATTGATATCCCTAGTGTCAACCAGGTCGTCATGCTGAGGCAGACACAATCAAGTATCATTTTTATTCAACAGCTTGGACGTGGTCTGCGTAAAAATAAAACCAAAGATTATGTTACGGTGATTGATTTCATTGGGAATTATAAAAATAACTATCTAATTCCCGTTGCTCTTTCAGGAGATAGATCACAGAACAAGGATAATATTCGTCGAAAAACCAAAGATACGAGTTATATTAAAGGAGTCTCAACTATTAATTTTGAGGAGATTGCAAAGAAACAAATTTTCAACGCAATTAATGATAGCAAACTAAGCTCTCTAAAGATTTTACGAGATACCTATCAGGAATTAAAAAATCGAATTGGCCGAGTTCCATTTCTCTATGATTATATTGAACAACATTCGCTGGATCCAGAAATCATCGTTAAAGAACATGGGAATTACTACACGTTTCTGAAAAAGGTAAAGGAAGACGTTCCAGATTTAAGCGATTATGAGCAGTATGTATTAACGATGCTTTCACAAGAAGTCTTAAACGGCAAAAGAAGACATGAGCTAATCTTAATGCAGTTGTTACTAGACAACAGGAGAGTGCAAAAAGAAGAATATATTCGTTCTCTTGAACAAAACAATTGCCAATTTGGGAAAGAGACATTAGCATCTGTTCAAAGAATTGTAGAATTATCTTTTTTTTCACAATCCGTTCGTAAAAAATACGGCGAGAAGCCTTTGATAAGTGTGGACAGCGAGAAGTACATGTTGAATGAGGAAGTAGTACAAGCCCTTTTACAAAAGCCGTATTTTCGCCTCTTGGTGGTAGACTTGCTCAAGACAGCTGAGGAAAAGGCAAAGAGATACAATAGTAGTCGACCATTAACTCCCTTTCAGAAGTATTCAAGGAAGGATGTTTGCAAACTGTTAAATTGGGAGAATGACGAGAGCTCGACAATGTATGGCTATAAGCCGAAGCATGGAACCCGCCCCATATTTGTCACTTATCATAAAGGGGAAGAAGTAGAGTCCAGTGTTAATTACGGAGACGAATTTTTGAATCAAGAAGTACTAAAATGGTATACACGTAGTAACCGAACGCTGGAATCTAAGGAAGTACGTAAGATTATTGACTGTGAAAAAGAAGGAAGAGATCTTCATGTTTTTGTGAAAAAGGATGATGACGAGGGGACAGAATTTTATTATTTAGGAATGGCAAAACCAGACCAGGAAAGTATAGAGCAATCTTCTATGTTAGATAAAAATGGTAAAAAAATTCCGGTTGTGACAATGAATTTACATCTAAATGATCCAATTGAACATCATCTTTATCATTATTTGACTGAAAATTAATTGTTTAAACAAAATGAAAGATGCAATACAGTTAATTAAGGGTAGTATTCATTTATTTAAGATTAGAAAAAAAGACTTCTACTCAGGAGGGCACTGAAAAAGTGTAATTAAAGGAAAATAGGAGTTAATTACCTACTATATGTAGATAGTTAACTCCTTTTATTTACTGTATGTTGATGAAAATACCTGCTAATTGTTCAAAGTGAGCACTTTTTCAGTGGCCTCCTACTCAAAGAAGTCTATTTTTCATTCATTAACTGCTCAACCGCAGGAATATCAGCCGGAGCCCATTTTAACGAGCTAAGATTCTCCCTTTTTAACCAAATAAGACTAGAATGTTCGTTTGCTACTGGTGTGCCATCCTGTAACCAGCATTTAATAGCAATGAGATTAATAATAAAGGTATCATACTCATGGACGATGTCGTTAAATAAATCAATCGGTTCAATTGTGCATCCTAATTCTTCTTGAATTTCCCGTACCAATGCGGAGTATAAGTCTTCACTTTTCTCTACTTTTCCACCAGGAAACTCCCATTGATTTGGGATCGACATGTGTGGTGATCTTAGTGCACAGAGGATTTCCTTTTTGTCGTTTTCTATTATGGCTGCGACTACTTGAATGGTTTTTTTCATTGTTTCCTCCATAATCAAATTCATTCATAAAATTCAAATCGTATGTATTGATGGGTGGTTCCTTTTCATTTAAGAACTTTCTCACTCACCGGTAAACAAAGTTCCCCGAGCAATCTTCTCCAGGACAAATTCATTGATTTTTACCATTTCTCCACCGTCAGAAGCTTCGCTATCCCATGTGAGTAAATACATTTCGGCATCTTCTAATTCTTCTTGAAAGTCCCGGATTAGGATTCCGTGATATTCTCCCATTAATTTTATTTTACATAGGTTTATGGGATCGTTGGTTTTAATCGTATCCACATCTTTGTTATGGAGGAATGCCTCTATTAACGTGTTTGCGACGATCAACTCATCTAGCATATCAACGGTTCCTTGAATATCGTCTTTTTCCTATTCTAGTAATTGCATACTTTGCTACCTCCATTGGTTTGAATTTCTTTCTACTGAATTTTACCATATTCCATCCTTTAGAAAACAGCTTTCTAGATATCGACATGTAACCTATTGCTCAATGGTAGCTTTTCAGTAGATGTGTAGGTAAAGTGCATTATATGTTTTTACCGAATTTTAACTATTTTTATAGTATAATGGATGATAATGACAATATGTGATGGAGTGGTAGTGTGGCTTATACTGTACCTGAGACGATTCGCACATCGGCTACTGCGGGTGAACGATTATTATTTCGAACGTTAAAGACCTATTTACCGGATGATTATATCGTGTATTACGAGCCAGAGATTCGCGGGAAGCGACCTGATTTTGTGATTATTGGTCCTGATTTAGGCTTAGTTGTACTTGAGATCAAAGATTATACGCAGTCTACGTTGATGAGCTTGAATCATGAAACGTGGACGATTGTGAATACAAACGGGGAGCAGATGTTAACGAAGTCCCCGTTAAAGCAAGCACGTGACAATACGTTTCATTTAGTTGATGTGCTAAAAAAAGATAAAAACCTGATCCAACTAGAGGGGAAATACGCTTCGCAATTAAAGTTTCCATATGGACATGGTGTGGTGTTCACACGTTTAAAGCAGGACTATTTTATAAAAGAAGGTTTATATTCCATTGTCGAGCCTCATCTTTGTTTTACGAGAGATGAGATTGATCCAGAGCATGAGGCATTTACTGAAGAGAATTTGCTGGAAAAGATCTTGAATATGTTTGTGGTTCCTTATCGTTTACGTGAGCCGTTGACGAAAAATGAAATTGATACGATTCGCTATCATTTGTTTCCAGAGGTACGCATTTCTGCGGAGTTTAAGCAAAAAGTACCTTATCAGGATCAATTATTGCTTTCGCTTCATGATATAAAAGCAATGGACTTGCATCAGGAGAATTTAGCGAAGCAGCTTGGAGATAAGAATCGGTTAATCCGTGGAGTCGCTGGGAGCGGAAAAACCCTTATTTTAGCTAGTCGGGCGAAACTTCTGACGAAGGAAAGACCGGACTGGAAAGTACTGATTCTTTGCTACAATATTTCTTTGGCTCGCGGCATTCAACAAATGATCGATCAGATGATGAATGAGCCGGATAATTTATTCGATATTGCGGAGGATGGTGACAAGATGAGCCATCATGTATCGGTGTTTAATTTTCATGCATGGTTAAAGCATGACTTAAAGATATCCGAGAAGCAAATTCCTACCATCGTGGAGAAGTTGGATAACGGTGAGGCGATTTTACCGATGTATGATGCCATTTTGATTGATGAAGGACAGGATTTTGAGGCGGAATGGTTGGTCCTTGTTAGTAAGTTGTTGAATCCTGAAACGAAATCGCTATTGCTGGTTGAGGATCGTGCACAATCGATCTATAAACGAAAACGATCGTATGTCCAGGACACTGGCCTTAGTTTTCAAGGGCGTTCCAAGGTGTTGAGTATCAATTATCGAAACACGCAGCAAATTGTGAATTTTGCTTGGCAATTTTATCAGAATCATTCATTGCTCAAGTCGAAAGTTGCCCTACATGAACAGATGGGGGAAATCATTTCACCGCAAAGTACGAAACGAAAAGGGCATGAACCTGCGATTGTGAAGACTGATACTTTTTTAAAAGAAGCTACTTTAGTCAGTAAACAGATAAAAAAACTACATATAGAAAAGAAAATTCCGTATTCGGAAATGCTGATTCTATACCGGATTAAAAAGTCTTATAAGATGAATTATGTGACCGTCCTGCAGCGGGCGCTTGGGAAGGAAGATATTCCATTTTACTGGCTTACGGAAAATAGCGAATCGAAGCGTTCTTATAATCGCACGGACGAGTTTGTCAGTATTAGTACGATCGATAGCAGCAAAGGACTAGACTTTCAAGCGGTTTTCATTGTGAATGTCGATAATATGCCGTTTTCATTAGAGGAAGAAAAAGAGAGAGAAGCATCACTATTATATATTGGCATGACCAGGGCAAAGGAGTATCTCTGCCTTTCTTATTCAGGGCAGTCGGAATATACGAATTATTTTGAGAAGATTATTGCTGAGAAAAACGAAATCGAACATAGTGAAAAAATTAAAAAGAGACAAGGGACTTAAGGGTTTAAGGGGGACAAGGTGACACATGCACCTTGTCCCCTTTTTTAAATGGATGTGTAACAAATTTGTTCCTATATTCCATTTTGCGCTTGTCAATATCCATAAATGGTGCAAAAGATAAAAATGGTTCCAGGACCTTTTCCTCTGTTCTATCCCAGTGGCTCATTTATTTCAATGAGTCATTGGGATATTTGTATATGATTCTGTTCTATCACGTCTAATACATTCTAAAAAAAGTGAAAAAATCGGGAATAAATCAGAACTTTTCTCTTGATAATGCGTCTAAGTAGTGACTATCAAAAAATGAGAGGGGGATACAATTGTCGGAAACCAGAAAAGAAATAATTGCTGATTGGTATGATCTACATAGTCAATCGATTTTAACCTTTATTTTATTGATGGTGAAGGATTATCATCAAGCAGAAGATCTGACCCATGATACATTTGTAAAATCCTATCAGAACTATGACTCATTTAAGCGTCATTCCAGTGACAAAACATGGTTATTTAGTATAGCGCATAATGTAACGGTTGATTTTATAAGAAAACGTAAGCCTAGGATGCTCATGAAAGAAATATTTGTATCGCAAAAAGACCCTAATCCGTTGCCGGAAGAAATGATCAGAATCCAAGAGAATTCTGCTGAACTATATCAAGCATTAAGTGAAATCAAAGATCATTATCGAAAGGTCATTATTTTAAGGAAAATCAAGGGTTTTTCAATTGAGGATACGGCTAAGATTTTAGGTTGGTCTGAGAGTAAGGTGAAATCGACGATGTACCGGGCGATTCCGATGTTAAAAAAACAATTGATAAAGGAGGGCTTCTTGGATGCCAAAACATTTTAATGACGATTTTGCCGATCAGTCCCTAACAAAATTGGAAGAACATATCAAATGGAATGGTTTGAAAAAAATGGAAGTTAAAAATCGTGTTTTGACAAATATTGAAAAAATAGAGTCCCAAAAGCAAATGAGAAATAAGCCCAACTTGTTTTCTCGATACAAAAGAATGGGTTCAATTAGTAAGATATCTTCCATTTGTATGGGCTTTATGATATTTATCGGTCTTCTAATTGGATCGGCTTTTGTATCACCTGCAATGGCGAATGTCATGGGGAATATTCCCTATTTAGGTACCGTATTTCAATCCAAATCAATCCTAAAATTAATAAATGATGAGCTTGATGAAAAAGGATATACCACTGCTTCTGCAGGAGTTAGCTATTATCCTAAGAAAATGATTGACGTGGCTGTCGAGGGTTCAGATGAATATTATCATGAAGTGAAAGGGGACATCGAGAAGAGCATAAAGGGAGTTTTAAAAGAAAAAGGCTATGATGCCTATTCGGTAAATGTTCATCAATTTGAACCTAAAAGTGAAGATGTCCTTAATGAGGAAGAATTAAAAGAAAAAAATCTACTTGAAGATGCTGTGACAATGGAGCTCAAACAAGAGGGCTATCAATTTGATAGGGTGCAAGCCGATCCAACAGAAAAGACCATATTTATTAATATTGTGGGGCCAGATGAATACTACGAATCAATTAATGAGGATGTGGAAAGGGTGGCGATAGACGTTGCCAATATCAATAACTATAGTGGCTATTCCAGTATTGCTACTAGAGTAAGAGTAGAGGTAACAAAACAGGATGAAAGATCTCTAATTATCTCTGCTATCACAGAAGGGCTTTTGTCGAAGAAGGAATTTAAGGTGACTGGGGTAAGTCATAAATACGATCCATTTCACATAACAATAATGACCTCGATTCTAAGCTCTGATCCGGCAGCTAAAATGCTTGGAGCTCGTATTGAATCTATGATTATTGATCTTCTTAAAACTGAAGATATCTCTGCTATTTTAAAGGATGAACCGTATGACATTATCGTCCAAAGCAAGGACCATGAGAAAATAAATTAATGGTATCAGGGGTCAGTTATACTGACTCTTTTCTTAATTGAGGGGAATTTCCATGCACTGAAAAGGGATGTGTAAAATCTATAGATTGATTAGAAACTCAATGATTCCCTACTATTTCCGAAAATTAAGAAAATCTTTTTACAGTTGTTGTCTTTTATTCTATGATGAAGAGGAGGACATTACTATTTGAAGTAGTTTTAGAGACAATTTCTATACCTAAAGCTCTTTTAGAATGGTATGTTTCTATTAGAAAAAACTCCGAATGAAAATCGTTCATTTTTTCTACATTCACCCATCACTTAATTCGAAAAGACCCAACCTTTGCGAAAATAGACATACATAATAAAGGATGATCCAGATGATAAAACCTAGAATTGGTATGATTGGACTTGGAGATATAGCGCAGAAAGCTTATTTGCCTATCCTTTCGAAAGAATCAAATTGGAGCTTTGCGGGTGCCTATTCTCCAAATCGAGAGAAAAGGAAGCGGATTTGCAATCAGTATCGGATTAATGACTTTTCAAGCTTACCCGCTTTGGCACAAGAATGTGATGCGGTGTTTGTCCATAGCTCTACGGAATCACATTATGAAGTCGTTTCGGAGCTGCTTACTAGAGGTATCGATGTCTATGTTGATAAGCCTTTGGCAGCAACGATTTCAGATGCGGAGAAACTAGTTGAATTAAGTGGAAAAATGGGTAGAAAGCTGATGGTAGGGTTTAATCGACGGTTTGCTCCGATGTACGTGAAATTAAAGGAAGAAACGAAAGGTGTCGCGTGGATTAATATTGAAAAGCATCGGATGGACAGAATTGGACCAAATTCTTATCATTTCACGATGTTGGATGATTATCTGCATGTAGTAGATACAGCCCGTTGGCTGGCTGGTGGAGAGCTTAAGTTGCAAACGGGGATTTTACAAACAAATGAAGAGAAACATCTTTTATATTCCCGGCATTACTATCAATCAGGGCAAGGTATTCCCATCACCACTGCTATGCATCGAAGAGCTGGAACGAATCTTGAACAAATAGAAATGGTCACTGACGGAGCGATTATCCGGGTGAAAAATATGAATACAACTGAAATCGAAAAAGACAATGCCAAACAGACGACTACTTCTTCTTCGTGGGAAACGACGTTAAAACAACGCGGCTTTGAGGATGCCGTTCAGCATTTCATTGATTGTGTTCAACAGGATGTATTGCCAATGGTAGATGGTGTTGAGGGATTAAAGTCGCAATTACTTGTTGAAGAATTGCTTAAGAAGTAATGGCACACTAATAATGCAGATGTATTTTTGTGCGACCATGAAGCACTATTTTGGAAAAAATAGAGCATGTTTATAAAGGTGTTATAAAAAGAGAGTTCAAGAGGAATTATGGAGGGCAAACAAATAAGGAAATCGGATTGATTGTATGGGTACTTTATCGGTATACATTATTCGATTTTCTTTTCACATTGCTTCAAGTGAGTAGGGCTATATTACAATAGGATCACCGTGATAGCTGAGGCGCAGGTTTGATTTAGGGAAAGGTTCCTATCCTATAAACAGTCTGCTGATCTCTCATGAAATCAAGAGTAAGGAGTGGGGAAGAATGAAGGAAGAGTATTTTATTGGCATTGTCCCGCCTGAAGAATATTTAGAGCGAATTGAGAATTTTCAAAGAAGGTGGATTCCCTTTTTAGGTGTAGAACCCCATATAACATTGAAAGCCCAGGGAGGATTAACTCAAGAAGAAAAGTGGATAGACAAAATACAGAGGGTTTGTCAGAAATTCAAACCATTTGAAGTGTCATTAGAAAAACCAACTTATTTTGGAGATACTATTTTATATTTGAGTGTGAGCTCACATAATTTACATGAATTACATAAGGAAATTGTTCAAGAAATTTCTCCTTCAGAAGAATTAATAAAGCAGTATTTTGAACTTGAGGATTTTGTCCCTCATTTAACATTAGGAAAAGAAAATTATGGTGGCAATATTTCTACCGGACTCTCTAAAATAGAACTGAAATCTATGGAAGAATTAGCGGAAAAACAATTAACACCCTATCCTGATTTTGTTGTGAATTTCATTAGAATTTATCAATTAAATATTGTAGAGCAAAGGTATGAAAAATATCTAGACATTTCCTTGTGTGACTGACCTATGAGTAGTCGAGCACTGTGGGATCGGTACTCTTGGCCATTTTTAACCTGCAGTCAATATGGGCTGCAGGTTTTTTGGATTTTAATCGGACAAGTGTTCCTCTGTCCCCCGAAAAGAAAAAAGAGGTTGACCACCTACTAAAAGTAGATGATTGCCCTCAAATTGTTTTATATTATTGAATGTAAGCGCCACATTCTTTAAACTACTTTTTTTGACTGGTCTCAACCCGTCCTTATACTTTAAGCTTGCCTAATTTGGACGTATGGTAAACATGGAAGGGTCATCAGGGAACTTCTCTAATTTCTCAATGCTATTTAAATCAGTTAAAGGAATAAAACTGATTGAGTCTTGTCCAGGTAAATTAAAAATATTTTTGATTACTAGTGCTTCATCACTGAGTTCTCTGAATTCACCGATTGCAACTAAAAGTACGTCAGTGCCCAAAAATGTAACACCAATTGGATCGCCTTTTTTGAAATTTTCTTTAACAAGTTTTTTAAGTGATCTAGTACCGCAATCACATGTTAATATTTTGTTTGTATGAGTCATGATTTCACCTCTTTTCTTAAGGCTCTCTTCGTATTGATTGTAGATTTAAGACGAATTGTTGTATGAAGATAGGTTATTTCTCTACGTCTATTTTCCTTTGCTACGAAAAGATGACCCGTAGTGTAGCTATTTCGAGCAAACGGAGGTAATACGATAAGCCACAATCTTTGCGATAACAGCCTTTCTTAAAATCGTAAGTGACACAATACTAGAGTATGTTTCAATTACTAGTTTTGACTGTACATATTGTACCTTATTTGATAATACTGGAAAAATGGGGACAGGCCCTCGCACCTATTTGGTGACTGTATTATTTATTAAAAAATAGGGCTCTTCGCTATTTAGTGTTGACAAGACAATTATCTAGGGTTCAATTGATGCTACCATTTTAGCTTAATGTCAGGATTCTACATATTGATTAAAACAAGCGAAAAACCAAACCGGACAAGGGAATGAGTTCAATTGCTCGCTCAGCATTCACCACCTGTTACAAGAATAATTGATTGAGTTCTGAAACCTACATAGTTGTTTGAACTAAATACTAAATAGCGAAGAAGCAAAAATAGTATTTTTTTGATCCTCAATCCTATTCTCCATACACCTCTTCCTAAGTAGGCGAAAGTCGCGGATTTCAAGACTGACATTTTATTTTTTCATCGAGTATCTCTAAAATTATCGGTAGAACTATCAAAAAAAAAAAACATAAAGGGTTTTAAAGAAATTTGTAGAAATATAAAAAGAAAACGTTTTCAAATTAGTGACGTATATTTTAAGGTCATCTGGTAGGGGCTGGAGTTACTTTAATCAATAGAAAAATTTCGACTCAATCCTAGAAAAATCACCAGAATACCGAACCGCACTGGAATTTGGTTGAAATAAGGTCCAATGCACAGGTACAAAAACCAATCACTATAGAGGTTTCGATCAATCAAACAGTACTGGATCACTTAGAGGGGTGCGGCTTTCCTGTCTATAGTTACTAACAATCATTGAAGAAAGAACATAAAGTTAGAAAAGTTCTATTTTTGGCCTAAATCGAAACCGGTTTCGATAATGAAATAAGATTATGATATCAGCTTAATTGATGGTGTATCTCGTGAAAGCCAATATGAAAAATTCCATTTTCTCATAAATTAAAGGAATTGACTTAGACCGTAAAGTTAGATTACTAACATAAGCAATAAAAATCATCAAAAACTTTTTAAGGAAATAAGATTATGATCGATTTGAAAGGGGGCTGTAGAAGGAAATTTAAAAGAGAGCTTATTTTAATATAACTGGAGAGAGAAGAGGACAGGACAGGTGTTTTTAAACATCTTCTTTTGGATGGTAATCCCTCAGAAGGGGAGAATCTTCATCTTAAGACTAAGATTTTTTTAAATAAACCTTCAGGCTTTTATATCTTCAAGTCTATTTACTGAATAAGTTGTCTATCTATAAAGGTTTTTTCATTGTCAAAGTACTTAAAAAAGGAAAACGATCTATTTTGGAGAGGAGATTTAAAATGAAAAAAATTGCTTTAACAATCCTTACCTTAATTCTTACTGCGGGGGTCATTATCCCATATACTGTAACTGCATTCGCTGGAGAAGTGAATTTAGGGGCTGGTAGCTATTCTACGATAAAGCCTGCAGGTGTAAATGATGTGCAACCGACGATTTACAAGACAAATAATGTAACAGGAGCAATGCCTACAAACGATTGGTGGAGTTCTACAGCTTGGGAACAACACTCTAATGCTCAATATCCGCATCCATTAGCCATGATCAATCAAGCAGAAGGTCTTCGAGTCTATAACCCTAGTAATAGTATTGAAGGGTTAGGTGGATTTACTAAGGGGTGGATGAATGATATTGACGATTTCATTCTTGGTCATTCAGAAATTAGCTCATTTCAAAGTACAAATGTTGACCAATTCAGCGACTGGTTTGTGACAAACCAATATAAAGAAGGCTCTAAATCATTGTCGGTTACTTACGGTCATGGTTCTCCATATGTTTTTGCCACATATGAGGAAGGGAACCCTAGCATCACTTTTCCGTCCATTCCACCGAGTATTTGGTCTGGAGATGAAAATAGTAAAGTTCTAGGAATCACGACAGAGAAAGGTAGTCATTATGCCTTATTTGGCCCAGAAGGTTCCACTTGGTCTGGAATAGGAACCAAGAGTTTAACCAATAATCTAAACGGAAAAAATTATTTTTCAATAGCCGTACTTCCGGATAATTCTGTTGAAACATTAGAGAAATTCAAGAAGTATGCTTACTCGCATGTTGTAGACACAAAAGTAGATTGGGAATTTGAAGAGGCAACAAGTCAAGTTAAGACAGTTTATACAATAGAAACAGTGGCAAAAGAAGGAGATACTAAAGGGACAATATTTGCTCTCTATCCGCATCAATGGAAAAATACGAACCAGCCATTATTGGACTATACGTATCCATCTGTTCGTGGAGAAATGAAGGTAGCAGAAGGAGAATCATTTACTACGAGTATGGTGTTTAACGGGGTTCTGCCATCCCTTCCTGATTTAGGAACATATGATAAATCTACTCTAGCTAGCTATATCGATGAAGCTCAAAACGAAGAGAATTCTGCTCCTGATACGTATTGGTATGGAAAGCAGTTAGGTAAACTTGCTACACTAGCACCAATTGCAGAACAGGTTGGAGATAGTGATGCTGCAAATCAGTTTAGGCAAGAAATATCTACAGGGTTAGAGGATTGGTTTTCTGCTAGTGATGCTAATGGAAACCTAAAGGATAAAAGTCTATTTTACTATAATCAAAATTGGGGAACGTTATTAGGATATCCTGATAGCTTTGGTTCTGTAGAAGAAATGAATGACCATCACTTCCATTATGGTTACTATATTAAAGCTGCTGCTGAAGTCGCTCGTGTAGACAAAAACTGGGCAAGTCAAGATAGATGGGGTCAAATGGTCGAATTATTGATTAAAGATATTGCTAACTGGGATCGGAATGATGAGAGCTTTCCTTTCATGAGGAACTTTGATATGTACGCTGGACATTCTTGGGCTTCTGGACATGCAAAATTCTTCGATGGGAATAATAATGAGTCTTCATCTGAAGCGATGAATGCTTGGGCCGGCATTATTCTATGGGGGGAAGCTACTGGGAATAAAGAGATACGTGACTTAGGAATCTATTTATACACGACAGAAATGAATGCGATAAATGAATATTGGTTTGATGTTCATAATGAGAACCATGATCCTGGTTTCACACCTGAAACAGCGAGTATGATTTGGGGTGGGAAAACTGTTGGTGATGCGGTTTGGTGGACAAATAATCCAGAGGAAGTTCATGGGATTAACTGGTTACCAATTACCGGAGCTTCTCTATATTTAGCACATTTTCCAGAATATACGAAAAGAAATTATGAAGCGTTAGTATCAGAAAATAATGGAACGAATTGGAATGTATGGGAAGACCTTATTTGGATGTACCGTGCCATTGAAAATCCTGAAGATGCAATCCAACAATTTAACGATCGACAAAGTGAATTTTCACCGGAAGGAGGAAATTCAAAAGCAAATACCTATCATTGGATCCATAATCTAAATGCGGTTGGAACAGTCGACCGGACTATTACAGCTAATTACCCATTCTACGCAGTTTTTAAAAAGGATACGGTAAGAACGTATGTGGTCTATAATATGACAGATGAAGAGAAAACAGTTACATTTTCAGATGGAGAAGTTGTAACGGTTGAACCGCATCAATTTTACACTGGAAATGGAGAAACAGTTCCAGATTCCTCGACAAAACCATTTGAAAGACTAGAAGCAGAGGATTTTGATTTAATGAATGGAATCGCAACAGAAGCAACGAGTGATGAAGATGGTGGACTGAATGTAGGTTGGATCAGTGATGGAGATTATATCGCTTTTGAAAATGTTGATTTTGGTGATGGAGCTACGGGGGTTGAAGCACGAGTCGCTTCGCAAACAATGGGAGGAACGATGGAATTAAGACTAGACTCTCCGGAAGGTTCGGTCATAGGTCAAATTGATATTACACATACTGGAGGCTGGCAACAATGGGAGACCAAATCCGGTACAATTAGTGATACTTCTGGCGTACATGATTTATATTTAGTATTCAAAGGAGAGCCGTCCACAGATTTCGGAAACCTAAATTGGCTAAGATTCACCAAATAATAAATAACCATGAAAGGGAATCACCGGGACAGACCTCGTGATTCCCTCCTTTTTTGAGTACCAGGGGGACAGTCCCTCTGGTACTCAAAAATAAGGCGAAAAGATGCCCGAAATCATTCTACATCACGAAATAGGGACTAATTCGAAAAGCCACAATCTTTGCGAAAACAGCCTTAATAATTATGTTATTGTTTAAAGGGAAGAAAAAAGTTATGAATACGCGTGTTTTAGTGGAGGTCATTATGCTAAGTTATAAAAATTCTACAACAGAAATTGATAAGAGTGGAACAGAAACTGCAATAGTATCTGTTGGTGCAACGGAACAATTCGGTCCATACTTGCCAATGCATTTGGATACGTTAATTGCAAAAATGTATGCCGAAGCATTTGGAGAAGCATTAAATGCTTATGTATTACCAACTATTCCTTTTAACACATCTGAAGAACATGCAAACTGTAAGGGCACTGTTACTGTGAGTCCAAATGTTCTCACGAGTATGTTAGAAGAAATAATCGTCAATTTACAAAGACAAGGATTTAAAAAATTTGTCCTATGCAATGGACACGGTGGAGCATACTGGGAATCAGCTTTTGTAAAACATATGAATTTTAAATATCCAGAGATAATCTTGATAACTACATATCGGCATTTAGCTTGGGAAGAAGCACTAGAAGAGGCTGGGATGGAAGGATTAAATGAGATGCATGGAGGCAAATTATCTGTATGTACTGCCATGTGGTTATGTCCAGAATTGGTTACCCTTGAATCTATGGGTTCAGATGTTCCACCTGAAAATAGAAAATTTAGCGATTATATTTTTTGGGATAAATTAACTACAGATGGATGTTGGGGTAATTTTGAAAAGGGTGTCTATACTCCTAAACAACTTGCAAAAATGGGAGAAACATTTTGGACTTCGTTTATTTCTAGAAGAAGTGAGAATTTAAAATCAATACTTGAAGAAGCCTATCAACTGAAAATGTCTTAAGTTACTAATAGGAGTAACATTTGTTTACTAGTCGTGGATCTAAAATTTTTAGAACTTGTGAGACAAAATGAAAGTGGGCTTGCTTCTTTTATAACAATGGTTTTGACTAAGAGCAGGACTTAATTCCCAATATGTTAATGATTTACAGCAACGGGGGCTCGCACTTGTTGCTTCTTTGCCGTTCTTTTGTTCGTGGGTCCGATTTGCTGGGCATTATGAAGAATACGTATACCGTAGCAATAACAGGAGCAACTGTTACATTATCCTAAATAAATGTTTCAATGTGATGCTCAAAGGCTTGCTTCAACTAATACATTTGTGCTCCTATTCAGCAACTGGAGCTCTTTGAAAAGAATGCTTATTATTTACTATATTCTTTATCGTGATGTATTTTTAGAATTTTCAATATATTATTAAAGCTCATAGGTGTTGTAGGTGGAGCTTTTCGGAAGAGTCAGGTTCAGGGGGGAAAGGAAATAAGTTCCATACACTAGTTTTTTTGATATTATTGGTAGCTTGTAACCGCTATAATGCTTCTAATTCCAAAATTCAAGGTTTATTTCCCTCTTTTTGGAGACGATACAAAGGTAATAAGAAATACTTTTGTGAGGTGAAGGGACGGATGAAATCAAAGAGACACTTCGTCTTTAATTTTTCTTTAATCAGTCTATCTTGGATATCTTTACTCTTTATAGGAAAGCAAAACTTTAAACGCTATTCTATTTCAGGAGTATTTATTATCATTTTCGAGTTTATAAATCATCTGTTTGCGCAAAACCGAAAATGGTGGGTATTTTATGATAAGCCTAAATCGTTTCTAAAAGAAGAACTTCCATTCAGTATGGGCCCCGCCATGCCACTGTCGATGTGGATACTTAAATTTTCGTTCGGGAATTTTAAGAAATTTGTTTTACTGAATGTGTTGGCAGATGGTTTATTTGCCTTCTTCTTCATTGATGTGCTAAAAAAATTGAAAATCGCTCGTCTAGAACGGATTAATCATCTTCAATTTTTTCTCTATCTCCACTATAAGGCCTACTTGTTATACGGCGTTCAGTGGCTAGTTGAAAAACGAAAAAAAGATGAGAGTTGGGAGCAGGCTGAGAGTTCGATTAAGTACTGATTTAAAGCAACGGGGAGAAGGCATCTGTTGCTTTTTTCTCGGTGGCTTCGAAATTCCAGTCTAGAATTCATTTCTAATTTAACATTCTTAACATATCTCCACTTCGGGTCCTCTTTTTGTATCAAAAGGTTTGGTGTAGTTAGAAAAGGGAATATTTTCACATAGAATTTCTACTTAAAGCAATAATCAATACGAATAGAGCCAAGTTGAAAACAATCCTATTCGACTCTCTTTTTGAGTTTGGCTCTATTCATATACTTTCTTGCTCTTCACACAAAAAAACAGGCAGTAGCATTCATTCAATTAATTTCTTCCTTTATATCTACAAATGAAGAATTTTTCACTAGGAATAGAGCACGAAGCCATACAACTCACCTTTCGCACATCGTTACTCTTTTGAAAAATAATATATACTTGTTAGGCGATATTTAGAATTCTGTCTATAATAGTAAAACACAATCACCCTCAAAAAATGTATTCTCCTAAGGGGAAATTGAACTATTTTGTCATTTAGGTTTCAGAATTTGTCAATAAAAATTGAATAGGTTCACGTGCGAAATATGAGATACAAGTCAAGGGATTCCTTCTTACTCGAAAATCCACAATCTTTGCGAAAACAGCCTTGAGTTAAAGATCTTCGATGTACAGAGGCATAGAAGGTTTCTTTTCCGTTACACAGATAACGGAGTGATTTTATGTTTAACTTGCTTGGCAGACTTATCCGGGTGACCAGCTGTGAAAAAAGAAAGGAAAAAATTCAAACTTTTTAACCAACCTATGCGTCTTTACCTGTGTAATTTAAAAAGAGGGTGGATTGGATACTTGTGATAGGGAAAAAAAGGGTTGAGAAGCAGCTAACTTCATTCGTTATCGATAATAGAGAAGCAATTTATCGATATGCATTCAGTTATGTAAAAGATAAGGAAGAAGCACTGGATATCGTGCAGGAGTCCATTCATAAAGCATTAGTTAAGTTAGATACACTAAAAGATTCAAAAAAAATCAAATCCTGGTTTTATCGAATTGTCACAAACACTGCACTTGATGTTATTCGAAAGAAAAAAAGAATTCAAGTGACCGATGAAGAAACATTAAATTTCCTTTCACCAGGTCGTATGGACACCTATCAGGATATTGACCTAAATCGAGCGTTAAATGATTTATCGACAGAGGATAGAACACTCATCGTTCTTCGCTATTATAAAGACTTTAAATTATCGGAAATCGCCGAAACCTTAGATTTGAACCTCAATACTGTTAAATCGCGACTATATCGGATAATGGCTGATTTAGAGAGTACAATAGCTCATCCTGGGAAGGAGGATAAATAAAGATGGACAAAAAATTAGAACATCTTAAACAACAATATTTAGAAACCCCAATCCCAGACGAACTTGAATTCATTGTAAAAAATGCATTCAAACAAAAAATAAATCATAAATCAATGAAGAATCAATGGCTAATCGGAGCAGGTGTCGCCGTCATCATTTTTATTTCATTACTCAACACAAGCGCTACTATAGCAAGGGCAATGAGTGGATTACCTGTTGTGGATGACATTATAAAAATCCTTATTTTTCGTGAATATGAATATGAAGATGATCATCATCAAGCCATTATTAAAGTGCCAACAATCCGAGATCTTGCCGAACCTTCGCTAGAAGAAGCACTGAATAAAAAATACCTAGCTGAAGGAAAACTTCTATATGAGGAATTGATTGATTCTATCGGTCAGGACGATTTAAACCTGGCCACAATTGAGAGCGATGTGGATGTTAAAACAGACAATGAAAAAATTTTATCCCTTGCCCGCATCGTGACGAGAACACTCCAATCGGGCTCATCAAAAACAGAAGTGAAGTTTGATACCATTGATAAAAAGAATAAAATAGTCATAACGTTACCTATGCTGTTCAAGAACGATCAATACATTGATGTCATTAGTGAAAATATCAAAAAGCAAATGGAGGAAGATACACAGAATACGTATTTTATTGAATTTGGTGATGAAGACGCAGGAAAAGCGGTTCGAAATCTGAACCAATTTTATATTAATACGGAAGGGAAGCTTGTGATTGTTTTTAATAAATATGAAGTAGCTCCAGGGTATATGGGGCTAGTCGAATTTGTTATACCGACAAATGTGATAAGCGAATTATTAGAGAGCAATGAATATATTCAGTGAAGAGTTGATTCCAAAACTAAGAAACGACAAGCTTTTATCGCATTTGACAATTATATACAATGGTGTAAAATGGAATTATTGAATCATAGGAAAACAGATATAAAGTAAATACTCCTTTGAATAGGACATAGGATGATTTCTTATCAACTGTTAAGAGGGGTAACTTACTTTGTTTATTTATGACTGTTTTCAAAATAGTCTGTAAATCAAAAACGCAAAAGTTTCGGGTCATCTTATCGTATATTTTTCAACGGAATCAATCATACACCTAGAGATGCATTCGATAAATACTATTGATAGAAAAAATGATTGCGAGTTGACCCTTTAGATAAAACGACAACTGAGTTTTCACTAGAATAATAGATTGGTAGAACATATAGTTATAGTACGGGGGATGGAGAAAGTGAAGAGGAAATTGAAATTAAAAAGATTGCCAAGGCCAAATCATCGATTTTATATACTAATCATGATTATTACTTTGGGTTCTATGACCTTCAGTTATTTCACAAATGGTAGTTCTCAAACAGTGGAAAGCCAAACGCAAAATCATTTAGCAGAAATTGATAGTGATAGAAATGTAGCCTTGAATATGGAAGAAGGAATAGATATCAATAGCGAGAATGGGACTCAAGAAAAGAAAGATGATTCAACTGCACTGAGTGAAGGTGAAAATGAATTCAAGCCACGTACGGGAAAGGTGGCTTATATAACGATTGACGATGGACCATCTCCATACACGGATTCCTTCATCGAGCTTTTTAATCAATTTAATGTAAATGCGACCTTTTTTATGATTGGTGAAAACATAGTTCATCATACTGAAGCCGTTAAAAAAATGGCCGAAGATGGATTTGGGATTGGTCTTCATAGTATGTCCCACTCAGTGAAAAAAGTCTATTCCTCTCTTCAAAATATAGTAAGCGAAATGGAAGAGGAGAGACAAATTGTTCAAAATCTCACCGGGATCGATTCAACACTCATTCGTACCCCTTATGGGAGCAAACCTTATCTCAGTAATCAGTGGAAAAATTCGATAGAGGCCAAGGGATATAAAATTTGGGACTGGAACATAGATAGTAAGGACTGGAAAAATAAAAGTGGACGTATGGTGGATATTGTGAAGAAGGAAGTCAAAGAACTGGAATTAGCAAAAATAGACCCGGTCATCTTATTTCATGATACACAGTCTACCTTGGAGCATATGGATGAAGTGATTACATATTTGCTTAATGAGAATTATGAGTTAAGAGCAATTGATGAATCCTTGACACCCTTAACCTGGTAATCGTCAAGGTGCAAGTTCCTAAGTGGAGTCACTTCATAGGTTGATTTTGACAAGACCGCTGCATTCCATATATAGCGTTAAAAGGATAAGATTCGGGTCATCTTTTTGGCTTTTTTTTAGAATATCTATCCTTGCATGGCCTATTCCTACAAGGAGTAAAGTAATAACGAAACTATGTATACCCAAAAAACCTTTTTTAAGAAAAAGTAAAGTGCAAGCCATGTCCGGTTTCGGTTGTTCTTCGACAAAAACTGGAGGTGACTTGCATTTTTTATTATTTTTATTCAAGGCACTTTTCATATACTTTGTTGCTATTGGCACAAAGAAAAAACAGGCAGTAAGGTTTTTTCGACTGATTTCTTACTTTTTATCTAGAAATGGAGAAGTTTTCATGAGGAAAAGAGCACGAAGTCATACAAATCAGGGGATAGATTCCTATTCGAAAAGCCACAAGCTTTGCGAAAACAGCTTTATTTAGAAAAGGATCATTCATGGAATACATTTTCAAATTCGAGATATGAAAAATCGAATTTATGTAATTGAATCTGGTCCACGTCCCTCCCCAGTTTATGTTAATCATAGAGGTGGTCACTGCTGATTGTAATAGGCTTTTGATTCTAGAATAAGGGATGAAAAACCAATAAATGTTTGAAAAAATTGGTACTTAGTTAATGTTCCGGATATTTAAATAAGTAATAGCTGTTAGGAAGATAATAATAATGAAGAAAAGGATGTTTTCGAGTAGATCCTTGCTTTCTGATCATCTATTCGAAATTAGTTGAATGTATTTGCTTCAAAAGAAGATGTAGCTCAAAATGAAGGATTAAGAACAATGCTGTATATGAATAGAGAAGTATAAAATAGTGTATTTGAAATCAGGGTTTCATCTAGAAATTGGAGAAATGGACTAAAAGGTAATACATTGGAACAACAAGGACAGAAATCCGTCTTAACTGAGCCAAAAGTAGTAAGGAATGCTTTGAGAATATACTCTCATTAACCAGAAGGCGATATTGATACCAAATCTGTTTTTCTCATTACAGATAGTAGAGCAAGTCATTTGACAGATATTCATAAGTATATTATATTAATTGATGAGTCAACTATTGACCCGTCAATTAATTGAAAGGAGGCGGTAGCGCTGTCCAACATATGTCAGGATGAAGAAAAAATTATTGTTCAGTTAAATGAAATATATAAGCAGATGAGCCCGAAGTTTGAACGATGTACAGGGATTAGCCAGTCTCGTTTGGAACTTTTGCACAAGTTGTTTGGGATCGAGGAAATCAGCCAAACAGCGCTTCAAAAACAAGTGAACATTGATAGTGCCGCTGTGACAAGACATTTAAAGCAGCTTGAAGCTAAAGGGATCGTTTCGCGAAGTAAAAACCCTGAGGACCATCGATTTACCTATGTCCGATTAACCGATGAAGGTCGAAGGAAGATTCAAGATTACTATGAAGAGAAAGAAATTTTCATTTCGAAGGTCTTTAAGGATTTTACGGGTGAAGAACAATCCGTTTTATCCAATATGCTAAACCGCCTTCAAGAAAATGTTCAGGAAATAAAAGAGTAAATAGAAAATCCAATCATATTACACAAACAGGAGAATTCATCATGAATCAATCAAAAATCAATGACTTTAACGAAATTATTAGCGGTCGTCGTTCGATCCGTACGTACGATCCAGAGGTGAAAATTAGTAAAGATGAAATGACAGAAATTCTGACAGAAGCCACGCTTGCACCGTCATCTTTAAACTTGCAACCATGGCGTTTTGTGGTGATCGACAGCCAAGAGGGAAAAGAAACACTGGCCCCTCTTGCTAAATTCAATCAGACTCAAGTGAAAACTTCTTCCGCTGTTATCGCCGTTTTTGCTGATATGCAAAATATTGATTATGCAGATGAAATCTATAATAAAGCAGTGGAAGAAGGATTAATGCCTGCAGAAGTAAGGGATCGTCAGCTTCCTGCAATTAAAGGATTATTTGAGACGGTTTCAACGGAAATGTTAAAAGAAATGAACCTGATTGATTCGGGATTGGTTTCCATGCAACTCATGCTTGCAGCACGTGCACATGGTTACGACACCAATCCAATTGGTGGGTATGAAAAAGAGCAAATTGCACAAGCCTATGGAATGGATAAGGAACGTTACTATCCAGTGATGCTGATCTCTATGGGGAAAGCAGCAGAAACAGGCTATCCATCGATACGTTTACCAATTGAAACTATTACAGAATGGAAATAAAAAACGGAAAAGGGGATAATCAAAATGATTATTATTCACGCGGGTTTTCAAATTAATCCAGTAAAAGAACAGGCATTTTTAGAAGAGATTCGCTCGTTGGTGGACGCTTCTAGAGCGGAAGAAGGAAATATTTCCTATGATCTAATGAAGGATACAGAGAAAAATCATGTGTATATGATGGTGGAAGCTTGGAAAGATGGTGCAGCTGTAGAAAGTCATAATTCAAGCGACCATTTCAAAGCATTTGTTGAAAAAGCACCGGATTATTTGTCAGCACCGCTAGATGTGAACGTATATGAAGGCAATCAAATAAAAAAGTAATAAAAATAGATTTTGAGGCACTTAACGATTTCGTTAGGTGTCTTTTTTAGGCTCTTTTCGTTTATTTGCGAAATGCTGTTTTCGCAAAGTTTTTTTCTTTTTGCACCAGTCTATAAACGGTGATATAGCTTTGTTTCGGGCATCATTTCGTTTATTTTTATGGGAATCAACATGGAAAAGGGCGATTTAATCAAAACCAGATGAACTAGCCACAATGTATACGAAAAAAGCAATTTAAATGAGTAAATAAGGCAGCGGATAATACGTTAAAAAAGTTGACGCGATACAAATGGTAAAAGTGAAGGGATAAAAACAAAGAATTCGAGGTACAAGCCACTCTTCGTTTACATTATTCTACAAAGAAAACTAAGGCAGTATGGTGAATTCTAGTTATTTCTTATTTTTTATTTTGAATTCAATAATTTTATGGTAAAAAAGAGCCCTTAGGCATCCAAGTTATGGATTTTATTCCCATCCGAAAAACCACATTTATTAAAAAATAGCCATCGACAAAGAGCGTTGGTGATGACCAACGCTCTTTGTCCTTCACTTGTTACTTGCCAAGATCTTTCTTTGTTATCTCACTACGAATGTCTTTTTCACGAGAAAATTCGGTATCTTGTTTTTTGTTGTTTGGATACTTGTTTTTGCGTTCACGATTGTCATTTTTGTTTGTCATGTTCAATCCTCCTTTTGAATGTGCTAAAGATAATTTTCCCTATTGTGAATTGAATTATCATAAAAAATGTCTAATCTTCGTAAATAAAGAAATGAATATTAGCTTTTTCATACATGAAATCTCTTCGACTATCACTAGAATATTATAGTGTGTAGGACAGCACGAGCGGTTAACATTTTTTCTTGTTGTTTTTTCGATTCAGGCTGGACGATAAAAAATTCACGAGTAAAGTGTAGGAGTGCTAACATGATTTTTCCTCCTCTTAACTAAAATTGTTGTGAAACAAGGTTTACAATCTTATATACAATTGACATTTTTCAATATAGTTTTCTTATTTTTATTTTATAAAATTTTACATTTAGCTGTAACGTACGTAAGAATGGTCTATCCTCAGCCTTGAGGTTGAATGAGAGTCAATCTTATTCTGACTGAAAAATATTAAGTATTATGAGGAGATTGATTAAGGAAGGTTAGAGATTAGGTTTCTGTATTGACTTTGGAGAGAAGGGTGCAGAGAACTCGTTAGTAAATTAGGAAAACGGAGTATCCCCTTGCCTCAGAATGGGTAAAAATACTATTCTGTTCGTCTTGTATAATGGTAGAAACAATACCTGAGAGACTGATTCATATAAAGGCTTACATGAAAATGAACTTAGTGAAGTTTCAAAAAGAGTTCTCTTCAGAAGTAGAATGCCAAGATCATTTGTTTCGTTTGAAATGGAAAAACGGGTATCAGTGTGATAAATGTGATCACTCTGAATACTATTTAACATTTAGCCGTAAAAACAAATTATACGAATGCAAAATGTGCCGTTATCAGTTCAGTTGGAGTTACTTAATTACACCGGTAATAATCGGCTCGGTGATTATTGTTTTCTTTGCGTTGATTATTAATAATTTACGCAGTAACCGGGAATCTCCTGCATTTTGGATTTGATTAAGAATTGTTCGGGATAATACGGTTGGCCATGTGGCAGATATGAATGATGGGCCATCACTATCCATTCTAGAAGGATATAATAACAATAGTAACTGGAATCTCGGGCATATATAGGTCGTCCAAGAACAGTTCGCCTTTCATTTTACTGGGGAAGAAATTAACTTACCTGATCAAATTACAGAATTATTGAGTCCAGGTACTAAAACAAGCGATTGGGGAGAAGAGGTACCACCAATTCATGAATTAATCTTATTGCTCGAATATCAAGTTTGTAGGATTGAGAAAGTATTGAAATTTAGGATCAAAGAAGCTGTAGAAGAACCTTATACAACATTTTTGTTACGGCGATGAAATAAAAAGGGGTACGGAAACGATTCTAGATTTCAGGGGCAAGAATGGAAAAAAACCGAAAATAGATGTTTAATGTCAATGAAGTTGTTCCAGAAATGGGGGCGATTGTTGAACATATAAATGCCCTTTGTTCAAGTTAAGGTCAAAATAATGGAGGAAGACCCACAGATACATTAATTTGAATAATTGAAACTAATTGCTCATTTGTCCGTAAGTAAAATTATAAGGGGGTTACATTATGAGGAGTATTTTCTTTTTGATAATTGCAGCATCTTTTCTTCTGATAGGCTGCACCAACAATGGCAATGGGAATAACTTAGTGACATATGATAACAGCGAACTTGCAAGTGATTTAGAAAAGGAAGGAGTAGAACCTAAATTACCTACAAATTTTCCAATATCTATTACAAAATATGAAATATTGAAACCGCAACACGAATCGACTAGACACGAAACAAAAATAACGGGTGAAAACGATGAAATTTTTACATTGGTCGTCCATTCATCTCCAGTTACATATGAAGAAGAATTGGAAAATCAAGAAGAAGTAAAGATAAACGGAAATGAAGGTTTTTATGCTGTCAATGAAATAACCGGTCCGTCTGTACATTGGAAAGATGGGGATTATCATTACATTTTAGAATATCAAACGATTGAATTAGATACAGAAATTAACAAAGAAACAATGATTTCGATAGCGGAATCATTTGAATAGAGTTTTGGATAAGAGGTTCAGTGAGTATGTTGAACCTCTTCCATTAAAGGGGGCGTTTGTAGAAGAAAGAAAATACTAGATATCGAAAAAACACATATTGTTTAGAAGGAAAAAAAAGATAAATTATACATAAGCATACTTATATAACGAAAAGAATTGTAGAGATATTTAGAGATTTAGTCCATTAAAGAAATTTAATGGGCTTTATTGACTCTATAATCGGTAGGAGGGAATTCAATCACAACTCAACCAGAAGCAATAATTGGCGCATTCAAGCATCTTAATAAAGAATGTTCTATAGAAGAAGTAACACACTTAGTTAAGCTGAAATATGGCGATAAATGGAGTGATTTTGGAACTATTATGGCTGATATGGTCTCAGTTTCTGAGGGTGGAAGCAAAAGTTCTAGGGTCAATGCTGAGTATAGGATGCTAAGAAGGGGAGGTAGAGGAAGATATATTTTACTCGATAATTAAACATAAAATAAATAAGACTTATACAAATTAACGTTATATGATTTAAGCGGAAGTTTGTTATCTTCCGCTTTTTTTTATATAAATGGATTAACTACATACGGTAGTTCCATTAAAGGGCCATTTAATGGAACAGTTGAAGGAATTTAGAAACTAATGGATAATTAATCTATCCGAAAGCTTCGTTTAATATTAAAATTAATGTTTTAAGAATACGGTTAAAAGGAGGAAAAATGGATTATCAAGAGTACTTACCAGAACTCAATAAAACAGCAGAGAAATATAAAAATAAAGCACAAATAGAATTAAATTATTGTATAACCTGTCAACCTTATGATGGTGGCGATTATATTTGGATAATTGGAAATGAAACTACGATTGATGAAATTTTTGACAGTGTTAGATGTCCTGAAGAATACCGTGAAGATATTGCTGCACATTTGAAATGTCCTAACTGCGGGAAATCTGGTTTTGAACGATACGAGGTGGCTGGTACGGAGGATTCATCTGTCCTAGAAGAAGAGAGGAAATATCAACATATAATCTCCCGTTTTGCTGATAAACTATATGATTTTCGATTACACTTAGAAAAATACCCGTCCCTTGCTCTTGCGCATCCCATGGGAAAGAAAATTCATAAAGAAATAACGAAGAGCAATGTAGAATCAATTGAAGTAAAACACTAGAGGTGGGCAAGGGCAAGACTAGTATCCCAGGGGAAGGTGTTTGGTCAATCGGATATGACTGCACCACAGGTCGGGTTATCTTCAGGTGGAAGGTTTCATCACCAGGGACAAAGTGTTTTGTATCTAGCTGAAAACGAAGAGCTCGCAATGATAGAAACTCTTGAAAATCCAGATATTCCTTCTCTAATTTGGATTCAGGAGTACTCTCAAAAGCTTGAATTAACACAGATTTTAGATTTAAGGCATGAATGGACAGGTTTAGGTTCCTCGGAAAATGAAGTGATTCAGGCTTTATTAGCTTCACGTTTTATATTCGAAAAGGTAATTGATAGATCTAGTAAATGGAGACCACAATATTTACTAACTACATTTATAGCAGATTGTGCTAGACAAGCAGGGTTCAAAGGAATTATTTACTCTTCAAGTAGGACAAGTGGTAGTAACCTTATTTTGTTCAATCCTGATGAGCCAGCAGTAAAGCCAGTAGATAACCCAAAGGTTTATATTTATGAATCTAAGAAAGGGGTAACTGAGGAATTTGATGATATAACACTTTCTTTTTAGTAGTTGAACCAATTACTAAGAATATTGCTTTCTAGTTGAATTAATTTCTTTAAATTTTCTAATGAAGCCGCAAATTAATTCAATATACTTAAATTTAGTAGATCAGGCGGAAAGAATCGAAATGGAGGAGGGACACGCCGTGACGAACCTCAATTAGTTATAAATGTTATTAAGCAAATGAAATCTAAACTATAAACTAGCTTTTTTCAATATAGGGGGCTTATCCAGAACAGGATGAGCTTTTTTGTTTAAAGTTTTTCTTGAGTAAGCTGCTCGATTTTGAAATAATTGGTATTAAGTTAAAGGGCAGTTTAGTTTAAGATTGTGGTTAACTCTTGTATTCAAAAAGTCTGCAACATAAATTGATTCAAATTACACAAAAAGTCGATTTCCCAGCATAAAGGAAATTGACTTTTTAAAATTCAATTTTTTCCTTGGTTTAAAAGCTTATTTTAATTTCATTAAATTAATTAAAAAAATGTTATTGACTATTCAGTTGAACTGTAATATCTTAATATTAAGTTACACTATACAGTTGAACTGAATAGAGGGTGAGTATATGAAACATAAGTTATTGCCGTTGTCTGAAACCATGCATTATATATTATTAGCTCTACGGGAGCCACTCCACGGTTATGCCGCAATGCAGAAGATAGAAGAGATAAGTAATGGAACAGTTATTTTAGCAGCTGGTACATTGTACGGTGCGATTGAAAACTTGAATAAGCATGATTGGATTGAATCTGTTGGAAGTTCAGGTAGGAGAAAGATTTATAAGATAACGACAGAAGGAAGAAAAATATTGAAGATGGAACAAGATAGGCTATTGCATATTTTATCTTTGTATGAAGGAAGTGAAGCAAATGAAGAAGTTTAAAGTTTTCTTTAATATAGAAAAAGAAGAGCATTGGCTGAATGAGCAATTACAAAAAGGCTATCGCTGCATAAACATTAGTGGCCTGGGGATATACACATTCGAAAAAACCAAAAAAAGATATGTTATGCGACTTGACTATCAAAATCATTTGTCCAAAGAAAAATTCGACGAATACAAAGGGATCTATGAGGATTTCGGTTGGAACTATCTGAAGGGGTATTGGCTTAGTGGAATACGATATTGGCAAAAGGAAAATGATGATCAAAATGAAATTTTCTCAGACCGCCAATCAAAGGCTAATTATTATAAAAGACTTATGGGATATTCATTTTGGTTGGGTATGGTGTTTCTAGCGTATTCTTTTATGTTCTATCGAGATTCGGGATTATATCATGAAGGTCTTTGGAATATGGAAGGTTCTTTATTTTGGAAAGCGCTGTTATTTGAAACTCCTTTTGTTCTTTTGAAATTGCTTCCCGCATTAATGGTTGTCTTTTTAGGTGGAAGTTACTATAAGGCTTATCGGCTGTATTCAATATTAAAAGAAAAATAATGCGTGGGTTTAAGTATCAATTCTAATTCATAAAAGAAGGTAATCAATCCCCAAATTAGCCGCTTATAAATGTTTAAATTAAGAGGGCGTTCGCTGAACAGCAGCTTCCCTAATATGAGATGAAAAGGGTTTATGACTTAGCAAATTTGAATAGGCTACACTTAGTTGGACAATAAAAATAAGGGCTAGTAGAATAAACACAATAAGTGAGGAGCGAATCTACTATGTCCAAAAAAAGAAGAACGTTTACCACAGAGTTTAAGAAGCAAGTGGTTGCTTTATATGAGGGTGGAAAAAGTCGTCAAGATATTGTACGTGAATATGAATTAACAGCTTCTGCTTTAGACAGATGGATTACTCAATTTCAACAGTCTGGTTCGTTCAAAGAGAAAGATAATCGAAGCCCTGAGGAACAAGAATTGATTGAGTTAAGAAAAAGAAATAAACAGTTAGAAATGGAAGTTGATATTTTAAAGCAAGCCGTGCTGATCATGGGACGAAAATAGAAGTGATTCAGAAAAATCGACACCTCTATTCGGTATCAGCAATGTGCGAAGTCCTACAAATAGCTCGAAGTACTTTTTATTATGAAGCTGAAATAGCGGTTCAAAAAGAACAAGAAAAAGCTAAAGAAGAAGAAGAATTAAAAGAAAAAATACTAAAGATCTTTAACGAAAACCGTAAAGTATATGGAACTCGCAAGATTAAAGGAAAGCTTTTAAAAGCTGGTTACAAGGTATCTAGACGCCGTATTGGTAGACTATTGAAGAGCTTGGAATTCAATCAAAGTATGCACAGCCATCTTACAAGCCAATGAGTTCCCTCCCCAATGAAGACTCCGTTGGAAACGTGTTAGATCGGGAATTTGAAGTAGATGAAGAGATGACTGTACTGGTCAGTGACTTAACGTACGTCAAAGTAGGCCAGCATTGGAACTACGTCTGTTTTTTAATTGACTTATATAATAGAGCAATAGTTGGTTATAGTGTTGGAAAACGCAAAGACGCAGCTTTAGTTCAACGTGCTTTCGCAACGGTTAAGCAGCCATTAGAGAATGTGAAGCTCTTTCATACAGATCGCGGATCTGAGTTTAAAAACGTGAACATTGATGAATTATTAAGTAAATATCAGATTGAACGCTCTTTGAGCCATAAAGGAAATCCATATGATAATGCGGTGGCAGAAGCAACATTTAAGATCTTAAAAACTGAATTAATAAACGGAGCTCACTTTAGCACCCTTAACCAGCTTGATCTTGAACTTTTTGATTATATCAATTGGTACAATAATATCCGTTCGCACAGTACACTTGGCTATCTAAGTCCAGTAGAATATAGAAACTTAGCCCTTAAAAAGATTGTTTGATTTAGTGTTGACATACCATTTATGGAAGAGATTTGAATTCTGTAAAGAAATTAATACAAAATCATTTTAAAAAATAGATATAAATTTATATACACAAAAAAATAGGGCCTATCCCTAGTATTCTCAATATATATTAGTTATTAAATTTATATCAGGCGCGTTTCTATAAATAGAGGCGCGTTTTTGGTTTATAAAAGCTTGAGGTGAAAAGTTATAAAAAATGGAGGTATACAAATGAAATATTGGCTTGTAATATCCTTAACTCTATTGGGGTTATTCTCTATATTAATATTTATTTTTAACTCAATTACCGGGAATGTACTAAATGGAGAAACCCCCCCAATCGTTGAAATTGAAGTAGAAAATAAAACACAAGAAACTACTTTAGGAACTTATTGTTGGCAAGATAAATGTGTGGAGAAAGCAGGACCAGAAGAGATTCTAAAAGGAAAAGAACCTATAATAGTTAAAGCTGGAGATTCAATTAAGTTAAATATGAACTATGAAACACCCCCAAATAAGTTCAGATTAATTCAGATAAATAACAGTAAAAAAACAGATGTTAGTATTAATAATGGTATTTTTAAAGCCCCTATTGCAAAAGGCGTTTATTTTTTTTATATGGAGTAATTTGGATGGACGAAAAGAAAGAAAGCGTATCTCTGGGTGACGCCTATTATAATTTTGTGATAAAAGTGGAGTAGTTATTACGTTAAAAAGGAGTGGTTGTTTTGTTTACTACTGAAGTATGCGAATCCTGTAAGATAAATCTAATAAGCATTGTTGAGGAATCTGATGATGAAAAACAACCTTTCAGGCTTTGTATGGAGTGTCGTAATAAATTAGTAAAATATTCTCTTAAACCTATTGAGTGGTATAACTTAGCGGTTATTCATTCTCCAAAGAAATTCTTATTACATGATGATTTTTATGATGATGATGGAGAAGCAACTCAACCAGAAGAAAAAGTATAGGTGTCTGATAATGATATAGCACCAACACTAGAAAGCGTTAAAAATGATTTGGAATTGTTGTTAGATTTTTCAATTACGAGATGGTTCCTTGAGGATGAGGTAATTTATGCTCTGAAACAGCATGATAAAGTTTCCCTATTAAATTCTGTTAAATATCGATTTTATGACACTGTAAATTATGAAGTAAAATCAAGAATGTTAGAAATAATAGCTGATGTTCTTGGTGATGTTGCTTCTGATTGGGTTAGAGAACTTTGGAATAACTACGATGCTGATTTCCTGATCCAATTGTCTTGGGCATCATCAAGTAGTTTACCTGCCAAAGAAGGTCTGAAATACATTTTCGAAAAATTACAATCTTTAAGCGATAAAGAACTAATAATGTCTGTATTTTCGTGTTTGCATAGATTTCGCTCAAATGAAGTGCTTGATTGGATTGAACACAATTGTATAACGTTTCATGATAATTGGGGTAGATTAGCAGCTCTATGCTTTCCGACTTGGGAGAGGATGAAAGCATGGCTAGAGAAAAGGCGACCTCTTAGCTTGGTGGCATTAGACACAATGGCTAAATGTGCTGCAATTGGTAACGACCCATATGTTGAAAGGTTCAATCCGAAAATAATCATGACAAATATGAGCGAAATTAATAGCTTCTTCGCTGTTTAAAATGATTTACCCCTGTCCATACTGGTTACTAAAATAGTAGAACTAGTAGGTGATTCGGAATGAAGGTAGAAATCCAAGATATTGATAGTCTCTTTCATATTACAGAACCATGGTATATCGAAACC
>NZ_JAYKTS010000027.1 GCF_037024155.1 Bacillus sp. 2205SS5-2 | reverse complement strand
CGTAAACGGGGTTTTATCCACCAAAAAAGAGGCGACCTCAGACCTGCATTAACAGGATGAACAGTTTAATGCATCATTAAACCGCTAGACCCCATTTTCATTCATTGCGGTGTCTGACAGGACATGGGGTTTCGTATACTTTGTGCTATTGGCACAAAGTAAAAACAGGCAGTAAGGTCTTTTGACTGATTTCTTAGTTTTTATCTAGAAATGGAGAAGTTTTCATTAGGAAAAGAGTACGAAGTCATACAAATCAGGGGATATATTCCTATTCGAAGAGCAACAATCTTTGTGAAAACAGCTTTTGATATGAGAGTTGTCGTCAAGTTTTTTCTCAAACCAATCTATACATGATGATAAAGCTTTGCTTCTGAGCATTTTCCGTATTCTTTCTCACTCGAAACGATGAAAGAAAAATGTGCTTCCATTCGTTTTTATATGTTATAGCAACAAAGTATGCGAAAAGATCCTTTCCAAAATCGCTTTCATATAAAAAAGCCTGTATTTTTACAGGCTCTAGTTAGATTAAGAGAAGTCTTAATAAATTTGAAGCTTACTCCTCTACTTGCATATTGAGACAATTGAGTTAAATCTAATTAGACTTACATGCTTTCCTCTCTACAAAGGAATAGTATCCACAAATTTACTCACTCAACAGAATCAGCTAATTTTCATTCGGACTTCTTTATTCATTAAGCATACAACGTGTTTTGCCAAGTCGACAACTCTACAAGAATAGCCCCATTCATTATCATACCAAGCTAATACTTTCACTTTACGATCATCTATTACCATTGTTGTTAAACCGTCTATAATTGCTGAGTGTGGATTCGTATTAAAATCTACGGAAACAAGCGGCTCGGTTGTAAATTCAATAATGCCATTAAACATGCCTTTCGATGCGGATTTAAATGCATCATTGATCATCTCGACCGTAACGTCTTCTTTAACATCCACGACTAAGTCAACAAGAGAAACATTCGGTGTTGGTACCCGAAGTGCCATTCCATGCAACCTTCCTTTTAGATGCGGCAAAACAAGTGATAGCGCTTTCGCTGCACCCGTTGTCGTTGGAATAATCGATTGAGCACAACCTCTTGCTCTACGTAAATCTTTGTGCGGATTATCTATATTATTTTGATCATTCGTATAAGCATGAACTGTTGTCATTAAGCCATTCTCAATGCCGAATTGATCATCAAGGACTTTTACAACGGGAGCTAAACAGTTCGTTGTACAAGACGCATTCGAAATAATCGTGTGTTTTTCCATATTTAATGCGCTTTCATTTACGCCCATCACAACTGTAATATCTTCTTGTTTACCCGGTGCTGTCAGGATGACCTTTTTAGCTCCAGCTTGTACATGCAAAGCCGCTTTATCTCTTGCATTAAATTTACCGGTTGCTTCAATAACAATATCAATCCCAAGGTCTCCCCATGGTAATTGTTCTGGATTTCGGTTGTTTAGTAACTTCACTCTATGACCATTAACAATCAAGGTATTCTCTTCCACAAGGACTTCCCCATCGAAGATACCATGATTCGTATCATATTTGATTAAATGAGCTAAAGTTTCAGCGGGATAGCTTGCGTTAATCGCTACTATATTAAATTTTTTTTCCAAAATGGCCTTTCTAAAAACCATTCTGCCGATACGGCCAAACCCATTGATTGCAATTTTTGCCTTCATTGTGGTTCCCCCTAATATAAGTGTTATACTTTTATGTTGTATTCTTACGATTAGTATAACATATTTACATTTAGGCAGGAGACTGTTTTTTCACTTTTATAAATGTTTAACAATTCAGAAAAATGTGGGCAGAATTTAAGTGAACCAAAGCTCTCATCGTCAAGATTTTGTACGAAGACAAACTTTCACCCTTCTGTTACCCACAGAGAGTCACTAGTTTTTATTGACAGCGTAGTGACAAGCTCCTACATTGAATCCTAGTTAATGAATTTGGCCATTAAAACACTGAGCTATAGACCCTTTTTCGTATACACCGCTGTTACGATTAAATTTCATTATTATGAAATCCTCCATTTTGTGTTAATTTCGTTTACATCAAACGAAAAATTCCCCCTACTCCTATTTTTCTAACCGCTTAAGTACTTTTTGAACACTGTCATTCAAAAAAAACTGAGCATCCTTTCAGCTCAATTTTTACTTTAAGGAGACAATCCCCAAGATGAAATCAGTTCTTTCACCTGCTCTTCTGTTCTCTCCAAAGAGAAAATATTATTGATGATAGCATCTGCTTTCTCTACTTTGTCCTCTAATGACATTTGTGAGGCTATTCTCGCATTCGCTTCTTCTTCAGAGAGGTAATTTCGCTTCATTAATCTAGAAAGCTGTGTCTCTTGATCGACATATACAACAATAACCTTTTCCACCATCCACGAAAGATTACTTTCAAAAAGGAGTGGAATGTCCATGAAAATCGTATTTTTCCCATTTTCAATAGCTTCCTCTTTGTCTTTTAGCATTTCCTTCCTAACCGCAGGATGAACAATGGAGTTAAGCTTTCTTCTTTTTTCTTCATCATGAAAGATCACTTCTCCAAGCATTTGGCGATCTATTTCTTGATTTGCTAGAAGAATTTCACTCCCAAATTCTTTCACAATTTCGTTATACGCTTCTTCACCTGGCTGCGCCACTTTTCTTGCTGCAACATCTGCGTCAATGATAGTGAATTGTCGTTCTTTCAAAATAGTAGACACCGTGCTTTTTCCACTAGCGATTCCACCTGTTAATCCAATAATAATTCCCACCCTAAGCACCCTTTCTACTTAGCTAAAGTCTCTCATCGTAAAATTAATTGCCCTTAAATCAAATTTTGAATGAGATCATTTATTGTTGTCAGATTTTCATTCAAAATAATCCGAAAAGTTGACCCATATTCTCTCTACATCACAATGTATGATCTAGTTTGAAAAGCAACAATTTTTGCAAAAATAGCCTAGCTAAAAGCGTAATAATCCAATAAATATTAAGATTAAACCAGGTAAAAAAGACATCCGCTGAATCCATTGAAGATGCGAAAATAGTTTTCCCAATTTTAGGCCTGAGGACAAAAACGTCACACTCATGAAAACGACACATATAGCGAGAAAAAACGGTGAAAAACCGAGCAAAGCGGCCCCAATTCCTGCTCCGAATGCATCAAGAGAGAGCGCGACTCCCAACAATAAGGCTTCTATACCTGTAATCGTTCCAGAACGGTCAATATCGGCGGATAGAGGTCGCCGCAAGATTTGAATGACTACTCCTAACGATTTAATCTCCACATTTAAAATTGTGTCATCTTGATCGACTTTTTTTTCCGGCTGAAAGAATTGATAAATCACCCAAATTCCCAAAAGAATTAATATGAACCCCCCAATTCGACCTGCCCACTCTATCGACAATACATCTTGGAGCATTTGTCCCAGTGACATCGCAGCTAATAATGAGCCCGCAGAACAAAAGGAGATAATTAAAATAGACTTCAGTGGCATTCCCATTTTACGCAGTCCATACGTAAGTCCCGTGCTAAAGCTATCTAAACTAACGGCAAAGGCAAGTAACAACAAGGAGACATAGCTGCTCATATACGAATAGCCCCTTCCAAAAAAATTGCTACGATAGTATATGGAAGGAGCTATCCTCTTGTTAAAAAAAATCTTTATTTACTCTTGGCAATGAGGGCAAAAATGCGTCCCACGGCCAGCGGTAACTTTTTTCTCAATTGAATTTCCGCACTGCCTGCAAGATTCATCTTTTCGACCGTAAACATACAGTTCATTTTGAAAGGTACCTATTTTTCCTTGACTATTCACATAAGACCTTATCGTGCTTCCACCCTTCTCAACAGCTTCTCCAAGTGTTTCAACAATGGCTTTATGAAGGGTTGGAACTTCCTGATTATGAATGGATTTTCCTTTTCGATCCGGGTGAATTCCTGCACGAAACAACGCTTCGTCCACATAAATATTTCCTAGCCCCACAAAAATCGATTGATCAAGCAAGGCAGCTTTAACCGCTCTTTCTGTTTTGCTTAATTTCTCTGCAAGAAATTCACTAGTGAATTCAGAGGAGAAGGGCTCAGGACCTAGCTTAGATAACGGCAAACTCTCTTGCTCTTTGCCTTTGACGAACAAGTGCATTGTGCCAAATTTCCTGACGTCTCTATATCGTAGAGCTGTAGCATCCGTGAAATGAAAAATAATATGTGTATGTGGAGCAAGTTCTTCCTCTTCTTGGTACACGCCATACTTACCTTCCATTCTTAAATGTGAAACAAGTGTGTAATGATCCGTATCTATCAAAAGAAACTTCCCTCTTCTTCTGACATTTTCAATTCGCTCTTCAACTAACGCTTCTTTAAATTGCTCAATTTCTTCGGGTTTCTTGATGATTTTCGGCCAGAAAACGGAGACCGAATGAATGGTCTTTCCTACTACCAATTCCTTTAGCGTTCGTTTGACCGTTTCTACTTCTGGTAACTCAGGCAATACCCTCACCTCTATGATTATTTAGCATCATACCATGATTTCCCATAAGAATAATCTACTTTAAGTGGGACTGAAAGTTCGATTGCTTGTTCCATTACCTCCGGAACGAGTTCTTTTAATATTTCAATCTCTTCTTCTGGTGTTTCAAAAATTAATTCATCATGGACTTGAAGAAGAAGTCGTGTTTTTAATCCTCTTTCTTTCAATGCAGCAGCCATATGAATCATTGCTTTTTTTATTATGTCAGCAGCACTTCCTTGAATAGGTGTATTCATAGCCGTACGTTCACCAAAACTTTTCAAATTGAAATTTCGACTGGTGATTTCAGGAATATAACGTCGTCTATTAAGAAGAGTGGTCACATACCCTTTCAGTTTGGCTTCTTGAATAATATCATCCATATATTCCTTCACACCTGGATAACTTTCCAAATACGTTTGAATAAACTCTCCTGCTTCTTTCCGTGTAATATTCAGGCTTTGTGATAGACCGTAATCACTGATTCCATAGACAATCCCAAAGTTGACCGCTTTTGCGTGTCTTCTCATATTCGATGTTACCTCATCTTTGTTCACACCAAACACATCCATTGCCGTTTTCGTGTGAACATCTAGCCCTTCTTTAAAAGCTTGAATTAATTTCTCATCCTGAGCAATATGGGCTAATACACGAAGTTCAATTTGAGAATAATCTGCTGCAAACATGTACCATCCATCAACGGACGCGACAAAAGCTTGACGAATTTTTCTTCCTTCTTCTAAACGAATGGGGATATTCTGCAGATTAGGATCAATTGAACTTAATCGACCGGTTTGCGTGAGGGCTTGGTTGAAGCGTGTATGAATTTTATCTGTATCCGCAGTGATAACTTTCAGTAGCCCTTCTATATAAGTAGAATTCAATTTTCCTAATTGACGATAGTGAAGAATATACTGAATGATGTCATGCTTCGATTGCAGCTTTTCTAACACATCCGCTGAAGTCGAGTAGCCCGTTTTTGTCTTTTTGATGGGAGGCAATTCTAGCTTTTCAAATAATATTACTCCTAGCTGCTTTGGGGAGTTAATATTAAATGTTTCACCCGCCAACTCATGAATCCTTGTTTCGAGTGCGCGCAGTTGTTCATTCAACTCTTCTCCCATTCGTTGAAGACGAGCTTTGTCCACTTTTACACCTTTTGATTCCATATCCGCTAAAATAAATGCTAATGGCAATTCAAGCTCTTTCAATAAAGCTAATTGACTGTTTTCTTCCAATTCTTTTTGTAGCTTATCAACCAACATTTGAAGGGTATATACTTTTCTTCCGACATGATCCGCCACAATTTCTAGGTCCGGGACTTTCTGCTTAGCTCCCTTTCCATATACCGCTTCATCCCTTTGTACCGTATTAAAATGATGCTCTTTAGCTAAAGAAGCAAAATCATCATGATTCGCCGATGGATTTAATATATACGCAGAAATGAGCACATCAAAATCAATGCCTTTTATGTCAATGTTCTGTCGCCTGAAGGCAATGATGGATTGTTTTGCATCATATACCGCTTTTACTTTCGACTCATCTACTAACCATTCTTTAAAAGCAGGTGATGAAAAAGCAATGTCAGCAGGGATAAAGTAGGTTCCTGTATCATTATGTAAACCTATCCCGATAATCGATCCTCGATGATAATTCTCTTCAAGCATCTCAACATAAAGATAGCTGTCCGTCGTTAAGTGTGATTTTTTGACTTCATTCAAGATCATCACCGAAATATCGTCTAATTCTGCTTCCTCACTGTCTTCAGTAGAAAATTTTTCTAATAGTGAATTAAAGCCTAATTCTTTAAAAAGCGAATGAAGTTTAGCTGGATGATTCCCCTCATAGCTAAGATCTTTCACTCCTACCTCCACTGGTGCTTCGCGCATAATGGTCGCCAATTCTTTACTCATTATTGCCTGTTCTTTATTTTCTTCTAATTTTTCCTTTAATTTTTTTCCACTCACTTCATCGATTGACTGTAATAATTCTTCAACGGTCGTAAATTGCTTTAATAATTTAATGGCTGTTTTCTCTCCAACACCTGGCACACCAGGAATGTTATCCGAACTATCACCCATTAATCCTTTCATATCAACAATTTGCTTAACTGTCAGGCCATATTTCTCTTGAATATGAGCAGGCGTATATTTTTCCATATCAGTAATGCCTTTTTTCGTAATCATAACAGTTGTTTTATCTGACGAAAGTTGTGTTAAATCTTTATCTCCTGAAATGACGGTTACTTCAAATCCATCTTGTTCTGCCTGAAGAGAAAGGGTTCCAATAATATCATCCGCTTCATAATTCGGTAATTCGTAATGCGAAATTCCATACGCATCTAACAGTTCCCTTACAAATGGAAATTGCTCCGAAAGTTCCGGTGGAGTCTTTTGCCGTCCACCTTTATATTCTTTAAAGGCTGTGTGACGAAAAGTTGTTTTCCCAGCATCGAACGCGACAAGAATATGAGACGGTTTTTCATCTTCCAAAATCTTCATCAACATGGTTGTAAAACCATAGACTGCATTCGTGTGTATGCCTTTATCATTGTTTAATAATGGCAAAGCAAAAAATGCTCGATAGGCAATACTATTACCATCTATTAGAACTAGCTTCTTACTCATTATGTAACCTCCCAATAATCTTCCATTCCACATATTTTACCCATACAAAAACCGTTATTCTCTCCTTTATTCTATCATGTCCGATAGGGAAAGGAAAAAACGACGGCCTTTTGAGAATTCACTTTGACTTTTATTGGTTAAGCTCTTTTTTGATTATCTTTTTTTACACCAAGAAAAATCATACAGCTATGATGAAGTATCTATAACATTAATAATGATATGCGTAAGAATCCTCTAGAAAGACGTCGAAATCAGTAATGAATTTTTCATTTCTTTCTTTTTCAGAAGCTCTTTTCGTACACATAATGGCTATTAGATTTACATTTCGATGGAATTCGCTATTCCATCCTTGATCTCTCTTTCAAAAATAGACCAAAAAGAAAAGACGAGAACGGGGTCTGTCCTCGTCTTTTCTTTTTGATTCTTTGGATGAAGGGGTTTTCACTTATGATTATAGCAATCAACTGTTAAGGAAACATAAACCGAATGTAAAGGAGATGTAAATTCAGGAAGGTTATTCAAAAAAATGCCTGATTTTCTTTTGAAACGTAAGGGTAAACATTGTACCCATCCCTTCTTCGCTTGACACTTCAATGGTTCCATGATGAGCTTCAACTAAATGTTTAACTATTGCTAACCCGAGCCCGGTGCCACCTGAATTACGACTTCGCGCTTTATCAACACGGTAAAAACGTTCGAAAATACGTGGAATCTCAGACCTCTCCATTCCAACCCCTGTATCTTGAACTGTTATATTCACTTCTTCATTTTCAGAGACAATCCCAATACTTACCCTCCCCTTTTCAGGAGTATAGGAGATACCATTGCTAATTAAATTTATTAAAATCTGTTTTAACCGAGGGGCGTCTCCTTCTATAATCGCTTGAGAACCTGGTTTGAATTGTAACGTAACCTGTTTTTCATCCGCTTTACTTTGAAGCATCATTAAAACATCTTCCGCTAAATCATTGACATTCACTTCATAAACGGACAGATGAAAACCTTGCTTTTCGATTTTGGATAAATCGAGTAGATCTTGTATCAACGACTGCAAACGATCGCTTTCTTTAAGAATGATGTGTAAAAAAGATTGAAGAGTATCCCGGTCGTTCATTGCACCATCTAGAAGAGTTTCTGAGAATCCCTTTATCGACGTAATAGGCGTTTTCAATTCATGAGAGACATTCGCTACAAAATCTTTTCGCATCTGCTCCAGTTTTTTCAACTCTGTAATGTCATGAAAAACGAGTAATATCCCCTTCCATTCATCACTGTTTCCAATTATGGGTGCACCATACACTTCAAAATGACGAATCTCAATGTTTACGGGGATTAACAGCTGCTTTCTCACCTTCTGCTCTGTCATAAATACTTCTTCAACTATTTTGTTGATTTCATTATTGGATATAGCTTCATAGTATCTTTTTCGCAATAAATCAAATGGTTTTATATGAAACTGTTCTTTATAGGCCTTGTTAATGAGAACAATATATCCTTTAGGATCAATAAGAAGCAACCCGCTTCCCATGTTCTCGATAAGGGTCATCAACCGATCTTGCTGCATTTCCTGAGTGGAAACCATTTCTTGTAGATTTCTTGCTAAAATATTTATTGAGGAACTCAGCATACTTGTTTCGTCAATATAGTCTTCAAACGTCCTGGCACGATAATTCCCCTTCGCTAACTCTATCGCAACAGTAGTAGCCGATTCAATTGGCTTCGTGTATTGTGCGGTAATTTTACTGGCTAAGAGAATAATGACAATAAGCGAGAGCCCTAACGAAACAGCTAGAACAAGCCAAATTTGACCATATGCGGTTTTCAACACTTCAATCGAAGTACTAAGTACTAATATGCCCTCTGTCGTTCCATTTGAAGCCTTGATAGCCACCCAATAATTACGCATATTAATATCCGTTTGGCTTATTTCATAACCATCTTCACTACGTTTCCAGCCGAGATAAATTTCCTGTAACACTTTTTCATTTGACTCCAAACTAGAATCATTTTGATCAAATAGAATCTTACCTTCGTCATCTAGTATCGAAATTCGCGCATCAAGGAGCTTACTTCTTTCTCTTAACGGAACATTACGTAATTGATCAATGCCTCCCGCTTCCTCAATCTCAGAAGCTAGCCATTCACTTTCTATTTCTAAACGAGAATTGAAGGTGCTCACATAATAGCCTTTAAATACCTGCCCTAATAAAACTCCAACTGCAACTAATACGACCATAATTAATGTGATCAGGGCAAACAATAAGCGAGAGCGAAACTTCGTCATGCTTTTTTTGGCTCCTCCATTTTGTATCCTAGACCACGAATCGTTTTTATATAGAGGGGTTTCTTCGTGTTAGACTCAATTTTATCTCGTAAGTGACTTATATGTACATCGACAATCCTTGAATCTCCAGCAAAATCATATTTCCACACAGCGCTTAATAATTGATCTCTCGTCAACACTCTTCCTTTGTTCTTAACTAAAAACATAAGAAGCTCAAATTCTTTTGGCGTTAGTTCAAGTAACTGATCTCGAAAATAGGCTTCATATTGCTCGGGATACACCTTTAGTTCACCAATCTTTAGAAAATCCAGCTGTTCTTCTTGTTGCGCTATTTCTATGACGGCTTGACTTCTTCTTAAAATTGCTTTGACTCTCGCTACCACTTCACGTGGACTAAATGGTTTGGTCATATAATCATCAGCCCCTAGCTCAAGTCCTAGCACTTTATCAAATTCATCGTCTTTAGCTGTCAACATTAGTACTGGTGTCATCACTTTAAATTGACGAAGTTGTTTACACACTTCTATTCCGTCTAATTTTGGCAACATTAAATCTAACAAAATCATATCAGGTTTGTCTTCGATAGCCCTGTTTTTGCCTTCTTCTCCGTCAAAGGCGGTAATCACCTCGTAGCCTGCTTGTACTAAATTGTACTGAAGAAGCGTCACAATCGATTTCTCATCATCAACTACTAATACCTTTTTACTCATAAGGTCCTCCATTAAAATAGATTTAACCCCATAGTTCACTTAACCTTCTATCCATCACTTATTATACTACACCTATTTTACACCGCATGCCTAGATCCTCTTACATTCTACACCAGTTCGTTTTCAACAAAAATAAAAGAGAATGCCTAGGCATTCTCCTAAAAATTTTCTAATATATGGGCACTCATTTTCTGTTTCTTGTGAGGAGGGCATACTCGTATATTCCCTCTAACAACTACCTCTTCGTCTTCATTTTCCCCTTGAACATCTATCGTAATAAGATGAGATTCAATGTCAATTGCACTTACCGTAAATAAGAAATGAACCGTCCCATAATGATAGACTGGTACGGGATAATCCATGTCCATTCCCATAACGTGCGCTCCTGGACCAGGCAGGTACTTTGATACAGCTGAATGAATGATTCCATTTAGCATTATAGAAGGTACAATCGGTTTCTTAAACGGAGTTTGCGATGCATAGTCATGTTGAATGTATAATGGGTTCGCATCATTTGTTAATCCAAGGTAGAGAAGTAAATCTCTATCTTCCATTTTTTCTGTAAGAGTTAATTTTTCTCCTACACCCATTTCACTTATCATTCTACCTAGTTTTTTTTTCTTCCCAAGTAACATTGAACGCACCCCTAACATTATGTAAACGTTTACAAATATCTATAGTGAATATCTGTATTATTCTGACTTTTCACTATCATACCACGAAACCCGCCACTATTCAACGAAAAGCGAAAGTGGCTCGCCCTGAGGCGACAGGCAAATGAAGAGCTCGTAGGTGATGCCTGCATCACTGGAGAGTTATTCATTTGACCCGAGCCTCAAGCCACTGTAGCTGGACACGAAAAGCGAAAACGGCTGTTTAGGGACGGCAGGCATCTGGCAAAACACGCAGTGAATCTTGATTCACGTAGTGGGTTGACAAATGCCCGAGTCCCTAACCGCCTACTATCGGGCTTTAAAAATTCGATAAGGGATTCTTTTATGTAGGATCTTTTCGTATACATTGTGGTTATTTCATCTGATTTTTGACTAAATAATCCTTCCCACTGTTGATTCCCATCAAAAACAGACGAAATGATGCTCGAAACTAAGCTATATCATAGATTATAACCTGATTCGAAAAGCAACAAACTTTACGAAAACAGCCTTTCTATACAATAAGATAAACGAAGAAGTTTATTTTTATTCATGCATTATACAATTGCTTGTAACAAGAAGACTTTACTAATAATTAAGACTGTTTTCGCAAAGAGTTTTGCTTTTCAGTGAAGTCCATAAACGGTAACAGCGATAGATTTTGGAGCAACATTTCATATTTTTCGGGACTATGCACTGCCAAAATAAGAGATGGTATTGACGATTTAATGCTCTACCATTCATAGATTGGAGACAGAGATGAAAAATTCTTATTCATAGCTTTCCTGGCGTTAACAACAAGGTTTCTAAAATAGAGATTTTAAAAAAGCTGCTCCACGATAGACGTGGAGCAGCTTTTTTATTTATTGGGCAAGAGTTTCCATTACATTTTTCACCGAATCTGCGGAACGTTGAAGAGCAACTTTCTCTTCGTCAGTTAGCTCAAGTTCAATAATTTCTTCAATTCCGTTTCCACCAAGAATGGTCGGAACGCCTAAATATATTCCATCAAAACCATATTCTCCTTCAAGGTAAGCAATTGCAGGTATCACACGACGTTGATCTTTTAGAATAGCTTCACACATTTCAACAATGGAAGCTGCTGGTGCGTAGTAGGCACTACCGTTTCCTAGTAGGCCTACGATTTCACCACCACCTTTTCTTGTACGCTCAACAATAGCCTTTAAACGTTCTTCAGAGATTAATTTCTCTAGGGGAATTCCACCTGCATAAGAATACCGTACAAGTGGGACCATATCGTCACCATGTCCACCTAAAACGAATCCTGTCACATCTTTGACAGATAGGTTTAACTCTTGTGCAACAAACGTACGGAAACGAGCTGTATCTAATACGCCAGATTGACCAATTACGCGATGTTTAGGAAATCCAGATTCTTGAAAAACTGTATAGGTCATCGCATCTACGGGATTCGTTAACACGATAATATAACATTCTGGAGAATATTTAACGATTTCTTGCGCAACAGATCGCATAATTTTTTGATTTGTTTGAACCAAGTCATCCCGGCTCATTCCTGGTTTACGTGCAATACCAGCTGTAATCACAACAATATCGGAATCTTTTGTGTCTTCATAGTTAGAAGTTCCAATAATATTAGCATCAAATCCTTGAACAGGGGCAGCCTCTAACATATCCAGAGCTTTACCCTTAGTAGGGTTTTCCATCTGAGGAATATCAACTAAAACAACATCCCCAAGCTCTTTTTGTGCTAGCATGAATGCCGTTGTGGCTCCCGTAAATCCTCCACCAATGACTGAAACCTTTTTACGTTTGATTGTCACAAGTATCTCCCCCTTATTTTCGTTAAATATGTAGTAGCTGCCCGCACATCTACTAGTACAGAGCAGCTTTTGTTATATTTTTATAGGTTTTCGATAAGTGCAGTTCCAAACTCAGATGCTTTAACTTCCGTTGCACCATCCATTAATCGAGCAAAATCATAAGTGACCACTTTTGAGGCAATTGTTTTTTCCATCGATGCAGTAATTAAACTCGCCGCTTCCGTCCAACCTAAGTGTTCAAGAAGTAATACACCTGAAAGAATTACTGAAGACGGATTAACTTTATCTAAACCAGCATACTTCGGAGCTGTACCATGCGTAGCTTCAAAGATTGCATGTCCCGTTTCGTAGTTTATGTTTGCTCCTGGAGCAATCCCAATTCCACCAACTTGTGCAGCTAAGGCGTCAGAAATGTAGTCTCCGTTTAGGTTCATGGTAGCCACAACATCGAACTCTTTCGGACGAGTTAAAATTTGTTGTAAGAAGATATCAGCAATTGAATCTTTGACAATGATCTTACCTGCTGCCTCTGCTTCTGCTTGAGCTTTGTTAGCTGCATCCGCACCTTGTGCTTCTTTAATTTTATCGTATTGAGCCCAAGTAAAGACTTTGTCCCCAAATTCCTTCTCAGCTAGCTCATAACCCCAATTTTTGAAGGCACCTTCAGTAAACTTCATGATGTTTCCTTTGTGAACTAGTGTGACAGATTTACGACCCTCTTTAATGGCATAGTTAATTGCTGCACGAACTAGTCTACTTGTTCCCTCTTCAGAAACGGGCTTGATTCCGATTCCAGATGTTTCTGGGAAACGGATTTTTGAAACGCCCATTTCTTGTTGCAGGAAGTTGATCAGTTTTTTCACTTCATCTGAACCTTCCGCATATTCAATACCTGCATAAATATCTTCCGTGTTTTCACGAAAAATCACCATATCGGTATCTTCAGGGCGCTTAATTGGAGATGGAACACCGTCAAAATAACGTACAGGACGTAAACATACGAAAAGATCTAATTCTTGACGAAGAGCTACGTTTAGAGAACGAATACCTCCACCTACTGGGGTAGTAAGTGGCCCTTTGATTGCGATAAAGTATTCACGAATAGTATCTAAAGTTTCAGCAGGTAGCCATTCACCTGTTTTATTGAATGCTTTCTCTCCTGCATAAACTTCTTTCCAAGAAATTTTACGCTCGCCTTTATAGGCCTTTTCAACCGCTGCGTCCAAGACACGAGAAGCTGCTGCCCAAATATCTGGTCCAATTCCATCACCTTCAATAAATGGGACAACTGGATGATTGGGTACGTTAAGTACTCCATTTTGTACTGTGATTTTTTCGCCTTGTGACATGCTAATTCCCTCCAATTCATGATAAAAAGTTAGAAGAGTTTTCTTCTAACTCTAAACAGCGGACGCAATCCATCGACCCTACATTTAAGGGCTTCCAACAGACAGCATACTTTACTGCGTGTTTTAACAAACAATATGGTTAGCTGAAAATCTGCAAAACCTGTATTTTATTACTTATCCATTACACCAATATTTTTTCCATTTGTAAAATCCTAGCCTCTTTGATCAATTGGTGTATATTCTTGTTTACCAGGACCTGTGTAATCTGCACGCGGACGAATAAGACGGTTGTTCGAATATTGTTCAAGAATATGAGCAAGCCATCCAGATACACGGCTTACTGCAAATATTGGCGTGAACAAGTCATGATCAATATTTAAGCTGTGATAAACAGACGCAGAATAGAAATCTACATTAGGTGGAAGATTTTTTTCAGACGTAACGATTTCTTCAATCTTTATCGACATCTCATACCATTTTTTCTCTCCACTAATTTCAGTTAATTTTTTGGACATATCACGAAGATGTTTTGCTCTTGGATCTCCTTCACGATATACACGGTGGCCAAAGCCCATGATTTTTTCTTTACGGTCTAACTTTTCTCGAATGAAAGTATCTACATTCGCTACAGAATCAATTTCGGTTAACATCTTCATGACTTGCTCATTTGCCCCTCCGTGAAGAGGTCCTTTGAGTGCTCCAATCGCAGCTGTTACTCCTGAGTACACGTCTGAAAGTGTTGCTACACATACACGAGCTGTGAAAGTTGACGCATTTAATTCGTGGTCAGCGTGCAGGACTAATGCCTTATTAAAAGCTTCTACTTCGATTGGTTCAGGCTCTTTTCCTGTTAACATGTATAAGAAGTTAGCCGCAAAACTTAGATCTTTGCGCGGTGCAACAGGCTCTTGACCATTGCGAATACGAGAGAATGCCGTCACAATGGCTGGCATTTTTGCTTGCAATCGAATTGCTTTGCGATAATTTGCCTCTTCATCCATTACATCTGCTTCTTCATCATACAATCCTAAAAGTGATACCGCTGTACGAAGTGCGCCCATAGGATGAACTGAATCAATGGGATATGCTTTAAAATGTTCAAGCACTTGTGTAGGTAATTCGTACTCATCTGCTAATTGTGTTCTAAATTCCTCTAATTCTGCTTGATTCGGAAGACGCAAATGCCATAATAAGTAAATAACCTCTTCAAAACTAGCATGATTAGCAAGGTCATCAATGTTGTACCCCACATATGTAAGTGTGTCTTCGATAATGGAACTGATTGAAGAAGTGGTAGCAACTATTCCTTCAAGTCCGCGTGTTGCAGTCATCATAATCTCCCCTTTACTTCGATTTATTCAGGTTTCCCAATGCAATTAAGCAATTATGCCTTTCGGCTTGATTCAATAAATATTCCCTGTTTCCCTAAAATAAAACCCTGTCGAGCGTTCGCTCAATTCATCTTCAGAAAGTTCAGCTAGACTCGTCCTTCTTTAGGATACGCTTACATTTTCTATTATAAACAATTATCTGACATTTGTGAATGGAAACGTCTTAATTTAGACAAATATTTTTCTAAAAAAGCATTATTTTTGTCCGAAAGGGATTTCAACTGAATCTCTTCCTAAAGAATGATAGAATTCTATTAAAGATTCATACATAGCTATTCTCTTTGTTTTATAGATAAATGAAAATTAGTAAAATTGCAAATCTACACGATTAATTATTATTTCAAAAAAGTTAAATTCCATTATTGGGAATTAGAATAGATACCACTTACTCTTGTGAGTTATTGCAAACTAGGGTTCTATATCCCTGTAATGAGGCAAGAAATGATATTCCTTTTTTTACTATTTCCATGTAAAATATGAAGAAAGGAGGAATTAGATTGAACATAGTGTACTTACATAGGTTCTTGCGCTTTTTATTTGTTATTTTTTCCATTGTCTCAGGTATGATAGCTGCTTACTATGTATCTACGATAACTTATCCCTTTATCATCGCTATCATAATCGCGTTTCTGATGAATCCTCTCGTCAACTTTCTAGAAATAAAAATACGTCTGCCTAGGACATTAGCTGTTTTTATATCCATCCTCTTTATATTAGCAATTTTTGCAGGATTAATAACATTATTAATTACTGAAATTGTCTCGGGTGCAGATTACTTATCAAATGTGCTACCGTCACATGTGCGCACATTAGTTGAGTTTGCTGAAGACTTTATTGCAGCACAAGTCATTCCATTTTACGAGAGAATGTCTTCCTTGTTTAATAGCCTTGAAACAGGTCAACAAGGTACGATTATAGCAAACATTCAAAATGCTGGTGAAAAAATTGCAAGCTCAGCTGGGGATTTCTTGCAAACTTTCTTTCAGTTTCTACCAACATTATTCTCTTGGATTCCGAATGCAGCAACAGTGATTGTCTTTACCGCCCTTGCCACTTTTTTCATCAGCAAGGATTGGGATAAACTCAGATCTCTTGCCGCTCACTACCTTCCTATTAAAGCAAAAGCAAGTGGAAAAACGGTTTTTATCGATTTAAAAAAAGCTCTGTTGGGATTCCTACGTGCTCAAGTCACTCTCATCTCTATAACAACTATTATAATATTAATAGGATTAATTATTTTAAGAGTCGATTACGCAATAACAATTGCCCTCGTTACCGGATTAGTCGATGTTATTCCCTATTTAGGAACGGCTGCAGTATTAATCCCTTGGATGGTGTTTGAATTGATTACAGGGAATATTAAGCTGGGCGTCGGTCTGGGCGTTTTGTATGTTGTTGTGGCAATCCAACGTCAAATTATGGAACCAAAAATACTTTCATCTTCCATTGGTATGGATCCATTAGCTACTTTAATTGCGCTATTTGTTGGTTTTAAACTCATTGGATTTTTAGGACTTATTGTGGGCCCGGTTACGCTTGTCATCTTGACTACTTTGAAAAGGGCAGGGATTTTCCATGATTTATGGATTTTTATAAAAGGAGATTCCACCCCATAAGATGAGCTCAATGTGCCTAGAGCTCTACGTCCAATTTTTTTATAGGCTGGTTCCTCTAAGAAAATCACATTTCGCACGGTTATATGTATCGTAAAAAAGATTTCAGGGAACTTTTTTCAATTCTTTCCGGACGATTTTACTGATAATATTGTGGGATTTCCTCGGCTGCGAAATTCAATATCCACAATGAATTCTAAAAGAACCTATAAAAAAAGGCTGTTTTCACAAAGTTTGTTGCTTTTCGTATACATTAATAATCTATGATATAGCTTTGATCCAGACCTCATTTCGTCTGTTTTTGATGGAAATCAACAGAAAAATGGAGGTTTTAGTCAAAAATCAGATGAAATATCCACAATGGATACGAAAAGAGCCATAAAAAAACGAAAGGCGGATGCCTTTCGTTTTTATCTGTGTATTATAATTGATTTATTATTGATCCAACGTTTAAAAATCTTAAAAATAAGGGGCTTGACAAATTTCCTTGTTGTTGGAATGAGTAGAAAGAAGCCAATTGCATCCGTGATAAACCCTGGAGTCAATAGCACCACCCCACCGACTAAAATACACAATCCGTCCACTATAGCCATACCTGGAAGTTGACCAAATTGAAGCTGTGATTGTGCGGATTTCAACGTTTCTAAGCCCTGTTTTTTAGCAAGATATGCGCCAAATATTCCAGTCAATATGATTAGTAAAATCGTTGCCGGAGCACCTAAGGTTTGTCCAGAATAGATAAGCAAACCAATTTCTAATGCAGGAACGATAATTAGAAAAAATAATAAATACCTCATCATGGCCAAGCTCCTCCTTTGTTATCGTTACATTAGTATACCATACCCTCCATTTCTACAACAAAAATGTGGGCCACCTACAATTCGCCCTAAAATGAAGGTTGTTATTGTACTAGACAATACTTCTTTATGTTGGTAGGTTTCTAGGATTCATTTAGGTTTTTTGAATAAAAAACCTAAATGAATTGCAAGATATGAATGATTTATGCTGGCGTAAAGAGCAAAAAACCAACTCCCTATGAAATGTAGGGAGTTGGTTTTTTTATATACCAGGAAAAGGATTCCCTTTATTAAAGATAAGTTACATAATCCTCACCGACAAGCAGTGTTACTAAATTATAGGACGGATGCATGTCCGTTGTAGATGACACCACGAGTAGCATCTACAGTGATTTCTTGATTATCTTCAATTAGCGTCGTAGCATTTTCAACGCCGACTATAACTGGAATCCCCAGAGAAATGCCCACAACGGCTGCATGGCTTGTTAAACCACCCTCTTCAGTAATAAGAGCAGAACATTTTTCAATCGCTGGAACCATCTCTTTATCGGAACCTAAGGTCACAAGGACGGAGCCAGGTTGAACCTTTTCAATAGCTTCACTTGCATTTTTAGCAATAATTGCTTTCCCGTATGCTGATTTACGTCCAATTCCTTGACCTTTCACTAACACATCCCCAACGATATGAATCTTCATTAAGTTGGTTGTACCAGATTCACCAATTGGTACTCCGGCTGTGATCACGACTAAATCACCGTGTTTAATTTTATTATGGTTTAAACTAGTTTCTACAGCCATATCTAGCATTTCATCAGTAGTAGTAACCGTAGAGCCAACAAGTGGGTGAACTCCCCATACAAGTGCTAATCCACGTGATACAGAAGCATTTCCTGTAACCGCAATGATTGGAGCTTTTGGACGGTATTTAGAGATCATTTTAGCCGTATGACCACTTTCTGTTGGAGCAACAATAGCATTCACTTCTAAGTTAATTGCTGTGTGAGCAACTGATTGTCCAATTGCATCCGTCATATTGCGCTCAGAATTCTTGCTACAGTTTGAAAGAATTTCATTATAATCTAGAGCATCTTCGGCACGTGAAGCTATATTATGCATGGTTTGAACAGCTTCAACTGGGTAAGATCCAGCAGCTGTTTCTCCTGAAAGCATAATCGCATCTGTTCCGTCAAAAATTGCATTTGCAACGTCACTTGCTTCTGCTCTTGTTGGGCGTGGATTTCTTTGCATGGAATCTAACATTTGGGTTGCTGTAATAACTGGCTTTCCAAGTGCATTACACTTGCGAATAAGCTCTTTTTGAACTAGTGGTACTTCTTCTGCTGGAATTTCAACACCTAAGTCTCCACGAGCGACCATCAATCCATCAGACACTTCCAAAATTTCATCGATGTTGTCAACACCTTCTTGATTTTCGATTTTTGGAATGATTTGAATATGTGGTGCATTATTTTCTTCTAATAATTGGCGAATCTCTAATACATCTGAGGCACGTCGCACAAACGAAGCTGCAATGTAATCGACACCTTGCTCGATTCCGAAACGAATATCGCTTGCATCCTTGTCTGTGATTCCCGGAAGTTTCACCGACACACCTGGCACATTGACACCTTTTTTATTTTTAAGTGTTCCGCCATTTAAAATTTTAGTGCGGATTTCTTTAGCCGTCTGGTCAATTTCAAGCACTTCTAATCCAATCAATCCATCATCAAGAAGGATACGAGAACCAACATGTACATCATCCATTAATCCTTCATAAGTTATAGAGAATTTTTCATTTGTCCCAACAACTTCTGTCATGGAGAGTATAATTTCATCGCCTGTTTCAAGCTCAATTGCACCATCTTGCATTGTATGTGTGCGAATTTCAGGACCTTTGGTATCAAGAAGGATCCCAATAGTTTTCCCAGTAGTTTCGGATACTTCACGAATATTTTTGATTCGCTCACCATGTTCTTCAAAGTTACCATGTGAAAAATTTAAACGTGTTACGTTTAAACCGGCATCTACTAACTTGGTTAACATTTCTACACTTTCACTTGCAGGACCAATTGTACAAACAATTTTCGTTTTTCTCATCATTTTTACCTCCAGGTAGTTGAATAATTATATTAAATTGAGAGCTCTTTAGATAGTTGAAACATCTCCATATCCACAACATGTGGTTTAGCAAGAGCTTCAATAATGTCGTAATCAACTAGCATATTTTTTTCAATTCCTACAGCTCTACCGCCTTTATTTTCCTTTAAAAGCTCAACTGCTTTTGCGCCTAAACGACTTGCAAGTACTCGGTCTGCAGCGGTTGGTGTGCCACCACGCTGTATATGACCCAAGACGGATACGCGCGTTTCTAAATTCGTCTTATCTTTTAACTGTTGTGCAAATTCATTGCCTGACATTACACCTTCTGCAACAATAATAATACTGTGTTTTTTCCCACGGAGTTGACCTTTTTTTAAACGTTCCGCAATATCCTCCATATCAAAAGGGTCTTCAGGAATTAAAATGGTTTCTGCACCACCGGCTAACCCCGACCATAATGCAATATCCCCTGCGTTACGACCCATTACTTCAATGATAAATGTTCGCTCATGAGAAGTTGCTGTATCCCGAATTTTATCAACCGCATCAATAACCGTATTCAAGGCCGTATCAAATCCGATTGTCAACTCAGTTCCGGGAATGTCATTGTCAATTGTGCCAGGTACTCCAATACAAGGAAAACCTTGTTCTGTTAGTGCTCTTGCACCTCGGTAAGATCCATCTCCACCAATTACCACTATACCTTCGATCCCTAGTGCTTTTAATTGCTCAATGCCCTTTTGTTGTCCTTCACGTGTTTTAAACTCTTCACAGCGAGCCGTGTAAAGGGTTGTCCCCCCACGATGAATGATATCTCCAACAGAACCAAGTTCCAACTTCTTAATATTTCCACTAATTAAGCCGTTATAACCTTGATAAATTCCGTATACTTCCATTCCGTGATAAATTGCTTTTCGAACGACGGCACGTACGGCCGCATTCATTCCTGGAGCGTCCCCTCCACTTGTTAATACACCGATTTTCTTCAAGGAAATCACCTCTACCAATTCGTTAGTATGTATCTATACATGACCATGTTACTGACTTCACATAATGCAAGGAATATTAGTTAGATGACAATATTATTATGGTCATAAAAATATTTATTAAATCTAAAATAACACGAAGAATCAACCTTCTCAATACAAGGATGTGACGAAAACAAAAAGACGAAATAGTCCGTTAAATGGAAGCGTTTTATATACCCATATTAAGGTAGTATGCCTTAATATGTATTATTTTCACCTATTGCAATAGTAAAAAACGTGCACTGGTGCACGTTTTCAGTTTACCCCTGTTAAGTCATTTAAAACGGTATACTTACCAATAGCTTTATATTTTTCGTATCTTTTTTGAATGATTTGGGCTGAGTCAAGTTCAGATAATTCCTTCAAGGAATAATGTAAAACCTTCCGGATATTATCTGCTTGCTCTTTCACATCTTTATGTGCTCCCCCTTGAACTTCAGTAATGATTTCATCAATCACACCAAGTTCCTTTAAATCTGGAGCTGTTATTTTCATCGTCTCTGCCGCATGCTTGGCTTTAGATGCATCTTTCCACAGAATCGCCGCAGCTCCTTCTGGAGAAATAACGGAGTAGGTTGAATTCTCGAGCATATGAATTCGATCTCCAACCCCTAGCCCTAGAGCCCCACCACTACCACCTTCACCAATGACGATGCAAATGATGGGAACGGTTAAACCTGCCATCTCAAATAGGTTTCTGGCGATTGCTTCGCTTTGACCTCTCTCTTCTGCAGCTTTCCCTGGGTAGGCTCCTTTCGTATCAATAAAACAAACGATTGGTCGATTAAATTTTTCTGCTTGTTTCATTAACCGCAATGCCTTTCTGTATCCTTCAGGATGTGGCATTCCAAAATTCCGGCGAATATTTTCCTTCGTGTCTTTGCCGCGTTGATGACCGATTACCGTGACAGGCTGTTCTTCGAATTTGGCAATTCCACCTACAATAGCGGCATCATCACCAAAAAGTCGATCTCCATGAACCTCAAAAAAATCAGAAAACAGAAACTTAATATAGTCTAGCGTTGTGGGTCTGTTCGGATGGCGAGCCACTTGAACCCGTTCCCATGGTTTCATATTCGAATAGACTTCACTTTCAAGCTTTTGAAGCCTTTCCTCTAATTTCTCAATCTCTAAGGTAAAGTCAACATCTGATTGGTTGGTAAACTCTTTTAATTCTTTGATTTTCTTTTTCAATTCTAAAACCGGTTTCTCAAATTCTAATTCATTAGCCAACTTTGAACCCTCCCTTAAGAATGAATGTCTAGTATGATGGTCATTTTTTCCTTAAGCTCTTGTCTAGAGATTACTCCATCAAGTTGACCATGCTTCAATAAAAACTCCGCTGTTTGAAAATCTTCAGGCAAATCTTCTCGAATCGTTTGTTCAATGATTCTCCGTCCGGCAAATCCAATAAGAGCCCCTGGCTCAGCAAAATTATAGTCTCCGAGAGAGGCAAAACTGGCTGAAACTCCTCCTGTCGTCGGGTGGGTCATGATGGAAATGAACAAGCCGCCTTTTTCGCTAAAATGCTTCAATGCTGCACTTGTTTTAGCCATTTGCATCAGTGAAAGTACTCCTTCTTGCATACGGGCACCACCGCTTGCTGTAAATATAATAAAAGGACACCCACGATGACTTGCTTCTTCAATAGCTCTAGTGATTTTCTCACCTACTACGGATCCCATACTTCCCATGCGAAAGCGAGAATCCATGATTGCAACCACAACTTCATGGTCACTCACTTTGCCAACCCCCGTTACAACAGCTTCATTTAAATTTGTTTTTTCACGGTCTTTTTCAATTTTTTCAATATACCCTGGGAATTGTAAGGGATTTTCTGAAATTAGCTCTTTATCTAATTGGCTAAAGGACCCGACATCAATAAAACTTTTAATCCTTTCATCACTACTCATCGGATGATGATAATGACAATGCAAGCAAACCTTACAATTTTTTTGTAATTCTTTCCTATACATAATTTTGCGACAACTTGGACATTTAGTCATAATACCTTCTGGCACATCTTGCTTTGCCGATTCTGATGGTATTGTGGCATACTTTTTCTTCTTACTTTTCGAAAATAATTCCTTGAGCAATGTGAATCCCCCTTGTCCAGTAATATTCAACAAATAGGTTAAAAACAGTTAACCTCCTGATAGCCTGTCAACTATCAACTGGCTTTTCCGAATAGGCCTGCCTTTACAATGTAACGGAAAGGTACATAAAATAATGTTGCAAACTGTCAGTACTCTTACGACAAATTTTTTATCGCTGAAAATTCAGTTAATATTTTTTCTGAGTTTTGATTCAGGAGTTCCTGTAATAAGATAATCCAATGTGTTTTTTCTTTCTCATTCATCGATTCATCTTCTTTGTTTGCATAATCCTGCAAGACCAACCAAATTTTAAATAATAGGCGGTTATGATGAAAAGAGAAAAGGCATTGCATGACTTCATTTCCACTCATTTGATTTTTTTCGACCTTATCAATCAATTCGTTAAATTCATCTGATAGGGGTTCATTCACAGCACGTTTTTGTAAGGAATGTATACATTCAAATTCTAAAAAAAACTTGGTTTGTTGAACATCCTTTTGAGCTTGCTCGTCTTGTAGAATAAACATCCCCAACAATTCAACTAAGTGATGATCTCGGAAATCTCTTAAAAACGTGCCTTCACCTCTACGAGTTTCTATCAGCCCTAAAAGTTCTAATGCTCGAAGTGCTTCTCTAACAGAGGAACGCCCAACTTGTAGGCGCTCCGTTAACACTCGTTCTGATGGTAACTTATCTCCTGGTTGCAGATGTTCGTCCGAAATAATTTCTTTAATCTTTTGGACAATATCTAAATAGATTTTATTAGTCAAGTTACTGATCATCCTTACCAATAACGGCTAGGTCCATTGTTCGATTATACACATCCTCTGGATCTGCTTTGATTCGTGCAACCCCTGTTTCCATTGCAACTTTAGCAACAGCTGCAGCGACTGCTGGTGCAACTCTTGCATCAAACGGGGCAGGAATAACAAAATCACTATCAAGCTCTTCTTCTGTGATTAATCCAGCGATTGCTCCAACAGCAGCTTGTTTCATTTTTTCATTAATATGAGTGGCACGTACGTCTAATGCACCTCTGAAAATTCCAGGAAAAGCTAGTACATTATTCACTTGGTTTGCAAAGTCAGAACGTCCTGTCCCTACAACCATTGCGCCCGCTTCCTTTGCTTCATGCGGCATGATCTCAGGAACGGGATTTGCCATAGCAAAAATAATGGAATCGGAATTCATAGTGGTCACCATCTCTTTAGTTAATGCACCTGCGACAGAGACACCAATAAAAACATCGGCTTGTTTGATAACATCCGTTAACGATCCCTCTTGTTTTCCTAGGTTTGTAAACTTAGCAACTTCTTCTTTAATCTTGTTCATGCCAATTGAGCGTCCTTCAAAAATTGCGCCATTTGAATCACACATAATAATATCTCGCACACCATAGCTATATAAAAGTTTAATAATAGCAATTCCAGCCGCACCAGCACCGTTAGCTACTACTTTGATTTCTGACATTTTTTTGTTCACAAGTTTTAAGGCATTAAGTAGACCTGCAACTGTCACAATGGCCGTACCGTGCTGGTCATCATGAAAAACAGGAATATTTGTTTCTTTTTTTAAGCGCTCTTCAATTTCAAAACAACTGGGAGCAGCGATATCTTCTAGGTTTATTCCTCCGAAATTAGGTTCCAATAATTTGACTGTTTCAATAATTTTCTCGACATTCGTCGTATTCAAACATATAGGAAATGCATCTACCCCGGCAAAACTTTTGAATAAAACAGCTTTTCCTTCCATCACAGGAAGTGCAGCTTCGGGACCAATATTTCCAAGACCAAGTACAGCAGTTCCGTCTGAAACAACAGCCACCATATTGCCTTTCATTGTATATTCATAAACCGTTTCCGGCTTATCATAGATTGCTTTACAAGGCTCTGCAACACCTGGTGAATAAGCTAAGCTCAAATCCTTTGCATTTTTCACTTCGACTTTTGATTTGGATTCTAGCTTGCCGCGATTCACTCGATGCATATGCAGCGCTTCTTCTCTTAGTGACAATACATTCACTCCTTTGTCCATTCCCTAGTTGCTCATTCTTCTTTTACATAGTGGTCTGACCACGCAGTTCTCTACCAAAGTATAACAAAACTTATTCACAAGTAAAGAAAAAAATAAATTTCTACCATCAAGCATGCACCGCTTTCCCTCCGTAAAGTGACACGTTTACATTGTCGTATTTTAGAGGGCTCACCGCTGCGTCAATATTGAAATTATCCCAAATTTTCTCTTACACTTTGAAGGATTTACTTGATGGTCTTTTGGTTTACATAGTTGTTAATGAAATTACTAGTCAATGGAATTCCTGGACTTCTATTTTTAATGGATTAAAGATTAATTCGAAAAAAGTCCTACTTAATTACTATATTATCTTTGCCAATCATGCCAATTAGTTCATCTGATAAACTCGGTAGTAATTTGACAAAGTTCTGCTTGGACAACTGAACTGTCCGTTCTTCTTTTTCATAATAAATCACTACAGGTGTATTTCCTTTGAACTTCAATAAAACGGATTGAAGTTCTTCTGCTACCGACTTTTCATCCAAAGTTGAAGGAATTCTAATAAAAAGTTTCTGCTGGTGCTGAACAAGAGCTGTTGCCTCTTCCATATTCGTGACAGTTTGAACGATAAATTGTTTTTTGTCATGACGCTGATCCACATGTCCCTTTAAAAATAAGGAGATTCCTTCCTTCAATAAATGACCATATGTTCGGTAAGCATCTGGAAAAACCACGCCTTCCATAATCGCTGTTTTATCACTTATCCCAATAAACGCCATAACATCACCTTTTTTTGTGCGAATCGTTTTCGCTTCTGCTAGGTATACAATAACACCTATTTGCTTCTTGCTAATTGGTGCATGAAATAGAGATTCTGTCTGAAGTGATAAGGCCAGTTGATCGTAAATTGAAACAGGATGAGCTGATAAAAACAAACCGGTCGCTTGATTCTCAAAAGTCAATTTATCTTCAATCGTCATAGCATCAACTTCAACGTATTTGGGTTTTAGCATTAATGCTTCCTCTTCATCATATAATGCAAACTCACTCTCTTTTGGACTCACAAGTTCAACATGATCTAATGCTACATCCAAAGTTGCTAGTAGGGTTGCACGATCTTCGCCGAATTCATCAAGGGCACCTGAAAAAACGAGGGCTTCTAATATTTTTCGATTCACAGCTTTTCCAGAAGTTCTTAAGCAAAAATCAAATAGATCTTGAAAAGGCTTTTCCTTTCTAGCTTGGAGAATTTGTTGAAGTGCCGTTTTCCCAATCCCTTTGATAGCACCTAAACTGAAACGTATCTTGTTTTTTTCTACTTTGAAAAAAAAGTGACTATTATTGATGGAGGGAGGCAAAATTTCAATTCCCATTTGCCTCACTTCCTGTGCATAGCTAGAGATTTTTTCTTCATTTCCAATAGCGGACGTTAGTAAAGAAGACATAAAGAAGGTAGAGTAATTGGCTTTTAAATAGGCGAGTTGATATGAAATCATACTGTACGCAACTGCATGACTTCGGTTAAATCCATAATTGGCAAACTTGACAATTAAGTCATATACTGACTCTGCTACCTTTTTGTCATATCCCTTATTTAAGGAGCCTGCAACAAAGTGTTGCCGCTCTTGAGCTAGCACGTCTTTCTTTTTCTTGCTTACAGCTCTTCGAAGTAAATCGGCTTCTCCTAATGAGAATCCGGCCAATTTTGAGGCAATTTGCATAATTTGCTCCTGATACACGATAACCCCATATGTTCGCTCCAGAATAGGCTCAAGGTCTTGATGAGGATAGTGAACCGGTTCTTTTCCATGTTTACGTCCGACATATGTAGGGATATTTTCCATAGGACCCGGTCTAAAGAGGGCATTTACTGCCACAATATCTTCAAATGAATTTGGTTTTAATTCTTTTAGTACTTTCCTCATACCCTCTGATTCAAGTTGAAAAATCCCCGTTGTTTCTCCTCTACTTAGTAAAGAAAATGTTTTAGGATCTCCTAGAGGGATATCTTGTAAACTTATTTTTTTTTGACTCAATCGATTCACTGTTTCCAAAATACGCTCAAGCAGAGACAAGTTTCTCAACCCTAAAAAATCCATCTTCAATAAGCCGATATTTTCTAGTATATCCATTGGGTATTGGGTTAAATAAGCTTCTTGTGAACCTTGTTGAAGAGGGACCCAATTTACGAGCGATTGATCACTAATAATGACCCCTGCTGCATGAGTGGAAGTATGTCTTGGTAGTCCTTCTATATGTAAAGCAGTTTCCAAAAGGCGACGATGATGAGGTGATTCTCTTCCAAACTGTTTCAAACCACTTGATTCTTGAATGGATTCCTTCAAGGAAATCCCTATTTTAGTGGGCACTAATCGAGACAAGCCATCTAATTCCTTTGAATTTAACCCAAAAACTCTAGCAGTATCGCGTAGAGCTGCTTTTGCACCAAACGTGCCGAATGTGATGATTTGTGCGACATGTCGCTCTCCGTATTTATGCACAACATAGGCTATCACTTCATCTCGTCTATGGTCAGGAAAATCGATATCAATATCCGGCATCGTGACTCGATCAGGGTTTAAAAACCGCTCGAACAACAAGTCATGTTCGATCGGATCCACATCAGTTATAAACAAAGAATAGGCTACTAGGGAGCCTGCTGCCGATCCACGACCAGGACCAGTTAAAATATTTTGATCTCTTGCATATTTCATAAAGTCCCATACAATCAAAAAATAATCTAAAAAACCCATTTTCTCAATGATGTTCAATTCATAATTAAGCCGCTCTATATAGTTAGTGGTTACATCTTTTATTCGTTGGTGCAGACCTTCCCTGCAAAGTCTTTGTAATTCTTCTGCTCGATTCACATCCCCCGGCAACGGGTATTTGGGCAAGAGAGTTTGTTGAAATTCCATCGTTACATGACAGGCTCTAGCTATGGATATGGTATTTTCAAGAGCATCTACTTCTTCAGAGAATAGCTCAATCATTTGTTCCTTTGTTTTCAAATAGTATTCTTCGGATAATAAAGTCGTTCTATTCTCTTCTGAAAGCTTCACTCCATCTCGAATAGCTAATAAGCACTCTTGAGCGAAGGAGTCACTTTGTTCAAGATAAAATACATTATTCGTTATCGCAAGGGGGGTGTCGGTCTCTTCGGCAAGCTGCTTGATCCATGGAGTGACGGTGTCCTCCTCAGAAAGCGAATGTCGCTGTAAGGTGAGAAAGAACGAATTCTGATCAAATAATTGTTTATATCTCACAACTGTCTCTTCCGCTTCCTTTTTCTTCTCTGAAAGCAAAAGTGATTCTATTTTCCCCTCTAAACCAGGAGAAAGAGCAAATAACCCTCGGCCGTATGCCTTAAGCCAACGCGCAGAAATACCTTCCTTCGACTTCGTACCAATTACTGAGGATATTTTCAATAAATTTTGATAGCCTTCCATTGACTTTGCCAAAAGAACTAAAGGAAATGCAGGTTCCTCTTCTGTTAATTTCACATCGGCAGTCATTCCAATAATAGGCTTAATTCCTTGTTTGATACATTCCTGATAAAACGTCACGGCCCCGTACATCACATTACGATCCGTTAACGCTACGGCAGTAAATTTTTTTTCTTTTGTCTTCGATACTAATGTATGTATGTCAATTGTACTGGTCAATAAACTATAAGCGCTTGACACTTGTAAGTGAACAAACGACATGATCACTCACATCCTTTTCCTATTTTAGTTTAAGGCTGTTTTCGTTTAGATTGTGGCTTTTCGAATAGGAGTGGAATCTTTTATTGGTTTGACTTCGTGCTCTTTTTCTAACGAGAATTTTTTTTTGCTAGACAAATAGCAGGAATTCACACGAAAAAACCTTACTGCCTGTTTTTTCATTGTGACAGGAGAAACATAGTTTACGAAATGCGGAAGTGGCTGCCCTGAGGCGACAGGCAAATGAAGAGCTCGTAGGTGATGCCCGCATCACTGAAGAGTTATTCATTTGACCCGAGCCTCAAGCCAATGCAGCTAGACCACGAAATGCGGAAGTGGCTGCCCAGGGACGGCAGGCATCTGGCAGTACACGCAGTGAAGTCTGCTTCACGTAGTGGGCTGACAAATGCCCGAGTCCCTAGCCAATGCAGCTAGACCACGAAATGCGGAAGTGGCTGCCCTGAGGCGACAGGGAAATGGGCAATTTAATCAAACATCAAATGAATTAGCCACAATGGATACGAAAAGAGCCTTACGAAAAGAGCATAGTTTAATTATAGAGTGTAGGAGAGAAAAAAGAAAATATGTTCTCCTTTTTGATACATCATAAATGTTTGTCTAGTCCCATATAGTGTAGTATCACGAAAAAAAGGGTGATAGGAATGTCTGAAGCTTTTTTCCCAGAATTTTTCAAAAGTTTTTTCATTGCCTTTGGTGTAATTTTAGGAGGGTCTTTTTTAGGGGCATTTAGTTACTTTCTTATGGGACAGCCTCCCTTAACAGAAATGGAAAGATTGTCAAAAATTTTGAGGATTTGGGCCATCATTGCAGCCATTGGAGGAACGTTTGATACTGTTTACAGTTTTGAACGGGGATTTATGGATGGAGAAACAAAAGATTTACTAAAACAATTTTTTTTCATTTTATCTGCACTAGGTGGTGCCCAAGCTGGTATAAAAATCATTGAATGGTTTACTCAGGAGCATATTTCTTAATGCGTATCCCACCTTTATATCACTCTCCTCTTTGGCAGAAATTCTTCTCTGGTGTCATCATTGGGGGTATCTTAAGCTGGGTCATATTTTTATATATGTTTGGAACGCTACAAGAAAAACAATCCAAACTTATTATCGATCAGAAGGGGGAAATCAAAGAATTAAATACTCATATCTTGATTTGGCAGGAGGATGTAAATAAATTAAATGAACAGAATCAAAACGCCTTAATGGTTCAAGATGTACTCGTTACAATTTCAAATGGTTCCAAATATGGATTTGAGAATGAATCCTTAACGATTAATCAAGCTGAGGAAGCCATAAAAAAAGATTTACATTCTCTTGTCGCTAAAAACCTCGAAACCGTTTTTTCTAATAAACAACTAGTCAGGACCATGATTGAAAATAAAACCTTAAGAATAAACGACAAACGCTATCGATTGATGATAAAAGAAATTTATTTTTTTACTACTGTTGAAATTGTAATTGAACTAAAGCTTGACTAAGTTTAGCTGCCTGAAGATTGACTACGTGCATCTTTTCGCATTATTTTTATCTCGATATGCGGAAAGAATAGAGAGTTTCCATCCATTTTTATATTCTAGAGCAACAAAGTATGAGAAAATGGCCAAATAAAAAGATAAAATGACCAAACTGTCGACAGTTTGGTCATTTTAATGCGTTAACTAATCAAGAAGGTCGATATTCCTTTAAGGCAACCTCTAAATCATTCATAACATCTTGCGCTTCATTCCAAGAATAAATGGAGGCTCCAGCTGCCAATGGATGGCCACCCCCGTTGTATTTTTTTGCGATTGAGTTAATAACAGGACCTTTTGAACGAAGTCGAACTCGTATTTGATCCTCTTCTTCAATAAAGCAAATCCAGGCACGAACCCCTTTTACACTCCCAAGCGTACTCACTAGCAACGACGCTTGAGCCGGAACTACATCAAATTCATTTAGAAGCTCTTTTGTTAACGTGACAGAAGCTGCTCCACTTTCTTTCATCTTGAAGTTCTGGAGAATATAACCTTGAAGCTTTAACACCTTCGCATCCATTTCATACATCTCATCAAATAGTTCATTTCGATTAAAATTATAACGGATAAGCTCACCGGCGACATCAAAGGTTTTTTGAGTTGTACTTGGATATAAGAAGCGTCCTGTATCACCAACGATTCCAGCAAAAAGCAATCTTGCACCTTCATCTGTCAGCACCAAGCCTTGTTCTTGACCAAACAAATAAAACTCATAAATCATTTCGCTGCATGAGCTTGCCGATGTGTCAACCCATAAAACATCTCCATAAGGATCTTCATTTGGATGATGATCAATCTTAATTACTTTGTCGGCCATCGTATATCGTTCATCACAAATTCGTTCTGCATTGGCGGTGTCACAAACAATAACTAAAGCCCCAGAAAACACTTCATCAGATATATTATCCAGCCTTCTTAAATATTGAAGAGATTCCTCTTCTCTTCCTACGGCGTAAATGGTTTTATCTGGAAATGACGAAGTTAATATTTCTACCAACCCTCCTTGTGACCCGTAAGCATCAGGATCTGGTCGAACATGACGATGAACAATGATCGTATCGTACTGTTTAATAGTATCTAAGATTTGAGATTTCATTGTATTCTCCTTTAATCTTTTTAGTTTCTGTTTGGCATTCTGGTCCTAAAGGTTTACAATAAGGACGAATATTAGTGCGAAAATGGAGGATTCAGATATGCAAGTGCTTGTTATTTTTATTATTTTCTCTTTATCTTTTTATGTATATTATAAAATAAAAAGTATCCGATCAAATTTACCAATGGAGAAGAAATTTATTTCAGGTAAATCGAGTATGGCTTTAGGGGTATTTGTTGCGCTATTCGGCTTGAACCAAATTTACCTTTACCAAACAACAGTTACCTATTTCATTGCGGCTTTATTTTTTATCACAGGTGCGATTAGCATTTGGGGTGGCTGGAAATTGTATCAACATTACTTACCCCTTTATATTCAAGAGTATGAGAAAAACAGACTTTCCTAACCACCAAGGGCAATCAATGATTGCTCTTTTTTTGAGAGCATTTCTGCTTTATTTTTGAATTGAATGGTGTAGATAGCAGATATGGTGGTTTTATCCTCCTCAGGGCGAGCCACTTTCGCTTTTCTTGATCCAGCTGCTGTGGCTAGCAGCTATGGGACAAATAACATCCAACTCCAAAGGTCAGGACCTTCTCCGTTGGATAACATTTGCCCGCCACTGCTGGGCAGCCACTTTCGCTTTTCTTGATCCAGCTACTGTGGCTAGGGACTCGGGCATTTGTCAGCCCACTACGTGAAGCTGGCTTCACTGCGTGTTCTGCCAGATGCCTGCCGTCCCTGGGCAGCCACTTTCGCTTTTCTTGATCCAGCTACTGTGGCTAGCAGCTATGGGACAAATAACATCCAACTCCAAAGGTCAGGACCTTCTCCGTTGGATAACATTTGCCCGCCGCTGCTGGGCGAGCCACTTTCGCTTTTCTTGATCCAGCTACTGTGGCTAGGGACTCGGGCATTTGTCAGCCCACTACGTGAAGCTGGCTTCACTGCGTGTTCTGCCAGATGCCTGCCGTCCCTGGGCAGCCACTTTCGCTTTTCTTATATAAATTGGCAGGTCATTAGGGCTTTTCCTACTATGGTTCCTTCGTTGAATACTTCTACGTCTACTTTTCCAAATTTTCTTCCGGCTTCTAAGACTTTTGGATGAATCTCAATGCTGCTTTCCATTTGTACTGGTTTAATAAAATAAATCGTGATATTTTCAACGACTAAATCTCCTTTTTTTAATGACTTCAATACACGATTCGCCGCTTCTGTTAAGAGGGTTGTTAGCACTCCATACGATACTGTTCCAAGTCCATTTGTCATTTGCGGGGACACTTGAAACGTATAACACTCTTCTGAATTATTATCATCCTTCACTCGTAAAGAGTTTGTAATCGTATCATCGATTGTCTCACCTACTTGTGGTTGACGCTGAATCATTTGTAATGCTTTTAATACGTCTTGTCGACTAATAATCCCTTGCAGTCTATGTTGATCATTGACAACGGGAAGAACTTCAATTCCTTCCCATATCATCATATGAGCAGTTGAAGCTACGCTTGTCTTCATATTGATTGTAATAGGAGGCTTTGTCATTACTTTTTCAATCTTGAGTTCATGGGCTTTCCCTAATATATCTTTGGAAGTAACCATTCCGAGGATTTTCTTATTTCTATCGACTACTGGATAACGGCTATGTGAAGTGGTCAATTTGAGCTGATGCCATTTGGCCACATCGTCTTCTAAAGCTAAAAATGCCGTTTCCTCTATCGGTGTTAATATATCTTCAACTAAGACAATTTCTTTTTTTATCAACTGGTCATAAATGGCACGGTTAATCATGGTTGCGACAGTAAAAGTATCATAACTTGTCGAAATAACCGGAAGCTCTAATTCATCCGCTAAACGCTTTACATTATCTTCTGTATCAAAACCACCTGTGATTAAGACCGCTGCACCGGCAAGTAACGCTTGTTCATGTGCTTTCGTTCGATTTCCGATGATCAATAGATTATCAGTCCCAGTGTACCTCATCATCGCATCTAGCTTCATCGCTCCAATGACAAATTTATTTAAGGTTTTGTGCAAACCCGCTCTGCCACCTAGTACTTGTCCTTCAACAATTTTAATGACCTCAGCATACGTAAGCTTTTCTATGTTTTCTTTTTTCTTGCGTTCAATCCGAATAGTTCCTACCCGTTCAATCGTACTCACGTAACCTTTCGTTTCAGCATCTTTTATGGCTCGGTACGCTGTTCCTTCACTAACCGTTAAATTTTTGGCGATCTGCCTTACAGAGATCTTTTCTCCTACCGGAAGTGAATCAATATATTGTAAAATCTGTTCGTGTTTTGTTGCCAAACTTCTCACCTTCCAAACCGAGCTTATGAATTACTCCTATTATAAAGTGAAAAGCCTGAGGATTCAATTTCTCGTTATCATCCTAGTGATTTCATTTTTTGTTCGCGTCTGTTCCGACGAGTCGTTTTTTTAACATGTTCGCTATTGGTGCTGCTAAAGAGCAAGGCAGATAAATTGCCAGCAATGACGAGCAAGGCAAACGCGATCCAGGTGATGGAAAATATCCCTTCAGTATTCGTTGTGCTTAACGTTAACCTTGGGGCCGCATAATACATCATGACCCCCGCTAGCAACAAACATAATAAATAGCGCTGCATCAAATAAATCTACTCCTTTCCTTCTGTTATTATATGTATGCTCGTCTTTTGTTTTTTTTCATATGAAATAAAAAAAGAGAAATCCCCAAGTAGGAATCTCTCAGATTGATTAGAGGTAATGGACATCTCCCGGATTCATTACTCGACCATTCTTCTCCTTTAATAATTCAAGGAAGGCATGTGGATCTTGTTTAATGGGAGGAAAAGTGTTGTAGTGAATTGGGACGACTTTTTTAGCTTGAAGAAACTCAGCTGCTAAGGCTGCATCTTCTGGACCCATCGTATAATTATCTCCGATTGGTAAAAATGCTAGATCAATTTTATGCTGTTCTCCAATTAATTTCATATCAGAAAATAACCCTGTGTCTCCAGCATGGTAAATGGTTTTTCCTTCAGCCATAAATAAAATCCCAGCTGGCATTCCGAGTGGAATCATTTCTTGTTTTTCCGTTATATAAGTGGAACCATGAAATGCTTGGGTTAATTTTATTTTTCCAAATTCAAAATTATACGCCCCACCTATATGCATTCCGTGGGTATTTTTCACTCCTTGAGTGCCTAAATAAGTCGCAATTTCATGATTAGCAATCACAAGCGCATAGGCTCTTTCAGCTAATTCCACGGTGTCGCCAATGTGATCATTATGACCATGGGTTAACAATATGAAATTGGGAGCTTCCCTTTCTGCCTTTAAGTCTGTTAAATCATTTCCTCGAATAAACGGATCGATTATGATGCTCATTCCAGCTGTTTCAATTTTCACAACCGCATGACCATGGTACGAAATTTTCAATACATTCAACCTCCTATTTTTCCCTACAAAGAGTATTTCATTTTTTTTCTTAATATTCCTGCCTTTCATTAGCGTTATTTTCCTCAGTGTCATCAAAAAAATGCTCTCTTTCTGTAAGGCTCTTTTCGTATACATTGTGGCTATTTCATCTAATTTTTGATTAAATCACCCATTTCACTGTTGATTTCCATTAAAAATAGACGAACTGATGCCCGAAACAAAGCTATATAAACGTTTATAGTTCGGTGCGAAAAGCCACAATCTTTGCGAAAACAGCCTTCTGTAAAAATGATATATTAATGCATTGGTGAGGAGCGCTAAATTATGAATGTTTGGTATCCATCATTGCTATTGGCTTTTACCGTTTATGGAATCCTTAATTTTAGCAGGAATTTAATTAAAAAGATAATCACTACACCGTATTCCACTAACAACAGAAGAGGTGATGAAGGGGATTCTCGAAAATTAGTTTCCACGTTTGCTCTTGGATACTATCTGTGCTCGTGAAGGAGAGACCATTATTGAAGGCTTTTTTCGCAAATATTTTGGCTTTTCGAATAAAAAGGAATCCCTTGACTAGTATGATATCGTGCTCTTTTCCTAATAAAAAAATTCTTCATTTTTAGATAAAAAAGAAGAATTCAATCAAAAAAACCCTACTGCCTGTTTTTTCTTAGTGTCAAGAGCAACATTGTATACGAAAAGAGCCTTATTGAAGGCTGTTTCCGCAAAGATTTTGGCTTTTCGAATAAAAAGGAATCCCTTGACTAGTATGATATCGTGCTCTTTTCCTAATAAAAAAATTCTTCATTTCTAGATAAAAAAGAAGAAATCAATCAAAAAAACCCTACTGCCTGTTTTTTCTTAGTGTCAAGAGCAACATTGTATACGAAAAGAGCCTTATTGAAAGAGAGAAATTCTAGTATTTTCTTAGCGATGGTGACTCAAATCAGATCCTCTCTCCACCTTTAAAGCACAAAAAGCCACTTCAATTTTGAAGTGGCTTTTTTACTATTGTTGATTTAATAATGTCTTCGCATCTGAATACACTAGATCATGTGATTCTGCAACAGCTTGATACGTAACGTACCCACTAAGTGTATTGATACCTTTTAAAAGTGCTACATTATCTAAGCACGCTTGCTTGTATCCTTTATTTGCAATTTGTACAGCATAAGGTACTGTTACATTTGTTAGAGCAATTGTAGATGTTCTTGGGACAGCTCCAGGCATATTAGCCACGGCATAGTGGACTACTTCATCTTTAACATAGGTAGGATCATCATGTGTTGTTATTCGATCAGTCGTTTCGAAAATCCCCCCTTGATCGATGGCGATGTCAACCACAACTGATCCAGGATTCATTTGTTTAATCATGTCACCTGATACGAGCTTCGGTGCTTTTGCACCTGGAATCAAAACTGCTCCAATGACAAGATCAGATTCTGCTACTGCTCGTTCGATGTTAAACGGATTGGACATTAATGTCGTTACATCAGTACCAAATATATCATCTAGCTGACGTAAGCGTTCAGGATTTAAATCAATAATACTTACTTGAGCCCCTAATCCTATAGCCATTTTAGCTGCATTTGTTCCTGCGACTCCGCCTCCAATGATGGTAACTTTCCCACGTTGAACACCAGGTACACCTGATAAAAGAATTCCTTTTCCACCATGGGGTTTCTCTAAAAATTGTGCTCCAATTTGCGAGGCCATTCTACCGGCAACTTCACTCATCGGAGTTAATAATGGAAGAGATTGGTTTGGAAGTTGAACGGTTTCATATGCAATTCCCACTACTTTATTATCAATTAAGGCTTTTGTTAATTCAGGTTCTGGCGCAAGGTGGAGGTACGTAAATAAAATTAGTCCTTCTCTGAAATATCCATACTCACTTGGAAGTGGTTCTTTCACTTTCATTACCATCTCCATAGCCCATGCTTCTGTTGGGGAATCTACAATACTTCCCCCTGCTAGCAAATAGTCCTCATCGGTAAATCCAGAGCCTTCCCCTGCACCTGTCTCTATATATACTTCGTGACCATATTGCAATAAGTTCATCACACCTGATGGTGTCATAGCCACTCGATTTTCGTTATTTTTTACCTCTTTCGGTACACCAATTCGCATAATTGAAACCTCCTATAAATCTACCATTTAATAAAAAAAATAAAATGTCAACCATGCTATACCACTCTTGTTCGAGTTAAGGAATAATTATTAATCCTTTATTGTAAGCACTTACATTCTATCAGATTCATTCACAAATATCCTCTAAAATATGAAAATAGTTTAGTTTCTTTCTAATCATAGGTAAAATAAAGAGGATCCGTTCGGAAAGGACAGAATATCATGCCGACTTCACAAGTAGAAAAACAAATGTTTGAACGATTTGGTTTAGAATCCGTTCCCCAGCATATGAAACAAACGACATGGCTTGAGTATTTCATCATTCAACTTGCGTTTTCAGTGAACTCTGGAAATTTTCTCGTTCCTGCACTCGCTGTGCTAGAAGGTGGACTCTCCTTTTTTGGGGCAGTTTCCGCCACTATTCTCGGGGCAGGTTCAGCCTTCTTTTTCGTTTCACTTTTATCTCTACCAGGAGTGAAATATGGCTTACCAGCACAGTATGTGATTCGTACAATGCTTGGTACAAGATTCACTCGATTCATCGCTTCACCCGTTCGAGCCGTTACTTCTCTCTATTGGTTTAGTGTCCAAACAATTGGGGGCACGTTCGTTCTTCAATCTCTTTATCACTTAATGACAGGGAATACTCTTCCTTTTGTTCCACTAGCACTTTTATTAGCCTTTATTATGACCGTCCTAGCTTTAGTTGGATTTGATGCAGTCAAAAAAGCTACAAAATGGTTTATGCCGATCTTAATTATTGGTCAATTCTTGATGCTCTTTCTTTTTATTCAAAAAGGAATTCAACAACCTTTATCTATCTTCCCAAAGGAACAAGCTTTATCAATCCCAGCTTTTTTCTTTTTTGCTAGCTTAGCTTTCGTTCAATATGTGTCAGGCGTTAGTGCTTCTGCTGATGTTGCTCGTTATGCTAAATCAGAACAACATGCATTTTGGGGACTGTTTTCAGGTAATATGATTGGTTTCACGATGACTGCAGTTTTAGCTTCTTTTTCTGCTACTCTGTTTGAAAGTAGCAACCCCTTCATTGCCAGTAGTGAAATTACAAGCTCTTCATTTTTCCTTTTACTTATTTCTTTATGTAGTGTCGTTTCCATGATTTCAATTAATCTTAGTAATGCATATACGGGTGGGTTTAGCTTATTAAACGCAATTCCTTCCCTTGGAAGAGTAAAAGCATCCCTTCTGTTTGGGGTAACCGGCATTACAATCAGCTGTTTTCCTGTTTTAGTTGATGAGGCAAAAATCTTTATCTCACTATTAGGAGCGCTTGTTATTCCGATTTCAGCCGTTATCATTATTAATTATCTATTTGTTAAAAAGCAACAAATTTCTGCAACTGATTTGAACGTGTTACAAAATGGGTCCTATCATTGGAATATATCTGCACTTGTAACCGTTATTTTTGCCTTTCTTCTTTATTTAGTATTACCAGAAGGCTGGTCACCTGGATTCTTTGCGTTTTTTGTCGCATGTGGACTCTACTTCATTCTTGCTTCAAGTAAACAAAAAACATCATCTCTCTAAGACATGATGTTTTTTGTTCAGAACCGCTGTCCTTTAGCGGGTTCCAATAATTTTATTCATATTTTTCCTGTTCCTCTTGTTCAAAGTTGGCATTGGGCTCGCCTACTACTCCGCTCGTATACGCACTCATAATTTGTTGACTCACTTGATCAATTGCATGTTCGTCATATGAAAAATTTTCTTTTGGGTCTTTTTTCTTCATAGTTGTCTCCTCCAGAATTTTTTGTTGAAATCATTATTATTATTCGAAATTTCTTAACAGTTATGAGAGGGAAAATATAGTAAAATAGAGGTGAAGGGGGAATGAAAAATGAATTTAACCTACAAGAATATTTTAGTCGCGGTGGACGGTTCACGAGAAGCAGAATGGGCTTTTAAAAAGAGCATTGAAATTGCTAAACGAAATGATGCATCCTTAACTTTGATTCATGTCATTGATACACGAAGCTTTGCAACGATTGAGGCATATGACCGAACAATTGGGCAACGTGCAGAAAAATACGCTCAAGAATTGATGGATCAATACAAGAAAGAAGCAACTGAAGCAGGCGTTAGCAAAGTCGGAGCATTAGTGGACTACGGTTCACCTAAAGTGATTATTGCCAAAGATGCGAAAAATAAAGTTGAAGCAGATCTCATTGTCTGTGGGGCTACTGGTCTAAATGCAGTTGAGCGTTTCTTTATTGGTAGTGTATCCGAGCATATCACTCGTTCTGCTACTTGTGACGTATTAATCGTTCGTACAGAAAAAGAGTAGTTTATCATTCAAAAGGTAAGGGTAGAACCGTTTTGGGTTCTACCTTTTTCTTTGACGTCTCTCGAAAATCAGATTCCATTCATTAGCTTTTTTTTCGCTTCTTCTAGTTGACATTGAACAGCCTCAAATCCTGTACCACCTACACAATTCCGCCGCGCCACAGTACTGTTCGGAGATAGCGTTTCATAGATATCCTCTTCAATGCACAAGGAAAAAAGGTGGTAAGTTTTTAACGGAACATCCTGTAAGAAAAGTTGTTCCTTCACACAGAATAATACAATGCCCCCGACTATTTCGTGTGCTTCCCGAAAAGGAATTCCCTTTGCTGTTAAATAATCGGCCAGTTCCGTTGCATTTGAAAAATCCTTTTCTACTTCGGCAGCCAGTTTCTCTTTTTGAACTTTTACTGTTTCAATCAAACCGGTCATAATTTTCACGCAGCCCTGCAAGGTTGTAACTGTGTCGAATAATGGTTCCTTGTCTTCTTGCATATCTTTGTTATAACTTAAAGGTAGTCCCTTGAATACGGTTAATAGTGTAAACAGATTTCCATAGGTTCTTCCCGCTTTTCCTCGAATAAGCTCTGCCATATCGGGATTTTTCTTCTGTGGCATCATGCTACTTCCTGTACAGAAAGCATCTGCTAATTCGATGAATTGAAACTCATGAGAACTCCATAGTATAAGTTCTTCTGACAAACGGGATAAATGCATCATTATGAGACTTGCATGACTTAAAAATTCAATTACAAAATCTCGATCACTCACAGCATCTATACTATTTGGATAAATCGCTGAAAACCCCAGCTCCCTTGCTGTCATATTTCGATCAATGGGGAAAGTGGTTCCCGCTAATGCTCCTGCCCCTAATGGACTACAATCTACTCTCTTCAAGGAATCGTTCAGTCTCTCCTGGTCTCTTGAAAACATCCAAAAATATGCCAAAAGATGATGTGCCAACGAAACTGGCTGTGCTCTTTGAAGATGGGTGTACCCAGGAATTATCGTATATACATGCTGTTGAGCTAATGTGAGAATTTCTTTTTGCAAGTTTGATATAATCTCCATCGTTTCGTGCGTAATTTTTTTAATATATAAATGCAGATCGGTAGCAACTTGGTCGTTACGACTTCTAGCTGTATGAAGTTTTTTTCCTACATCACCAATTTCGGTTATGAGTAAATCCTCAAGGTTCATATGAACATCTTCAAGAAAGACAGAAAAATGTAGCTCATTCTGTTCTCCTTTTTTCTGTAGGTGAAGCAGGCCTTCTTGAATTTTTTCTCCTTCATCGGTAGTGATAATTCCGGTCGATGCGAGCATCTTCACGTGAGCCAAACTACAAGCAAGGTCTTCTTGCCAAAGAGTTTGATCAAAGGAAATCGATGCGTTAAATTCCTCTACCCATTCTTCAGGTGTTTTCTCAAACCTCCCCCCCCACATTTTTTTCATATTCTTTCTCCCACTTTATTATTGACTTGGGCATATACTTTGGTCGGTAGACTCCATAACTCAATGAACCCTTTTGCTGCTTCATGATTGAAACAATCTCCTTTGGAATAGGTTGCAAGCTTTTCGTTATATAGCGAATTAGGTGATTTTCTCCCTTCAACGACGCAGTGTCCTTTGAATAACTTCACCCGAACAGTTCCAGTAACCTGCTGTTGACTCTTCACGAGGAATGACGATAACGCTTCTTGTAAAGGAGAAAACCATAACCCATTATAAATTAATTCACTTAATTTCATTCCAATAATTGGCTTAAAATGAGCAAGATCCTTCTCAACTGTAATATCCTCAAGCTCTTTATGCGCAGTCAGTAGTGTAATCGCTCCAGGACACTCATACACTTCTCTAGATTTGATGCCTACGAGTCGATTTTCAACAAGATCGATTCTTCCTACACCGTGCATTCCTGCCATTTTATTTAATTCTACGAGTAAGGTAGGTAATGATAGCACCTTATTATTCAATGATATAGGCACTCCTTGTTGAAATTGTATTTCTATGACATCTGCAACGTCTGGGGTCTCAGCAAGTGGTTTAGTCCATTCATAGGCATTTTCTGGAGGGGTTTTCCACGGATCCTCTAATTCCCCGCATTCATTGCTTCTCCCCCATAAATTCTGGTCAATTGAATAGGGACTTTCTAGGTCAATTGGAATCGGAATTTGCTGTGTTTTAGCATACTGAATTTCTTCTTCTCTCGACCAATGCCACTCTCTTACGGGGGCTAGCACTTGTAATTCGGGATTTAAGGCCTTAATACATGTTTCAAATCGAACTTGATCATTTCCTTTTCCCGTACATCCATGAGCAACGGCAGAAGCTTTTTCTTTTTCAGCAATTTCAACTAACTTCTTGCTAATTAACGGTCTTGATAAGGCTGAAACTAACGGGTATTTACCCTCATAAAGGCATTGTGCTTGAAGGGATTTTAAGACATACTCATAGGCAAATTCCTCTTTGACATCCAAAACATATGATTTACTGGCTCCAATGGAGAGGGCTTTTTCTTTTACAAATAATAAATCTTTTCCTTCGCCTACATCTAAGCAGCATGAAATGACATCAAAATTTTGTTCGATTAACCATTTTATTGCCACTGACGTATCTAGGCCACCTGAATAGGCAAGCACAACCTTCTTTTTCATCCTCATACCTCCACCTTTATTTTTGAATAAAAATAAATAATTATGTATTTTTATTCTTATTTTCCATGATAATAACAGGAATGGTGAATATATTCAACTATTCTATTAATATATATTGTTCCTTATGTGGCTTGTATACTACAATAGATGGAGGAGGTGCATGAATTGAAAATTTCTAAACTGTTTCCGTATCACCACCAATTAGAAATAAATCTTCCAAATGAGGAGATTATGCTTTCAAATTTTACACTTGCTGAACAACAAGGAATTTTAGAGTTTTGGGAGAAATGTCGAGGGAGAATTCCAGATAAAATGAATGAGTTTGAAGTTGACATTAATCAAAAACAAGAAGAATTAAATAATGAGATGGATTTTGAAAAGTCTTGTCTACTTAACGAGGAAATTGCAAGTCTAGCTTCTAAAGTGAATGATCTCTGGCTCTGGTACCGAACTCAACCTTTTATTAGTCTCAGAAAAGATCAAGATCAATGAAACTACAAACCGAAAATATATTAATATGGATATTTTGGCAAACTTTATTGCTTTTCGAACCAATCTATAATTGATGATAAAGCTCTGTTTCGGGGCATCATTTCGTTTATTTTTGATGTGAATTACAAGCAATATAGAGGATTCCATCTAAAATTAAATTAAATAGCAACAATGTATAGAAAAAAACCTTCACAAAGAATGTAACTCTTCGAAAAGTTCTGTTAAACACAGCTATTGATTTACGCAAGAGTCTCCTACTTTAGCTCCAACCAACAATACGTTTAGCAGAGACTTGATTTTTTAAAAATCGACAGTATCCAGCAGGTGCTTGCTGAAAGAACTTCTTTTAATCGTCGCCTAGTCCTATTTCTTTCTACTTCTCCACATACCCGTGCTTAATCAATTTAACTACATATTTACTATGTGGGTAATAGACAACGGTTACCTTTCTTCCCGAATCTGCCTCTGTAAAATGGTAGGGGATGTTACGAAATTCGATTCCTTGAACGGTTAGTGTTGAAGTAGAGTAGCGTCCTGTCGTGACTTCTATAACTGCTCTACCAACAACTACTTCATACTCGTTGTTTTGATAGAGGGGAATATCCATTACCCCGTCATATGTTGATTTCCCTAGAAATACTAAGCAAAGGGTTAATAGTAAAATCGCTCCGATTCTTATCGTTTTTGGATCTGTATCTCTATGCTCTCCAATTTGAAAAAGAATAGGGTTTAATATAATAGGAACAGTAAGGATCATAGCTCCAATTAATATCATAAAAGGGAAACTGATGTGTCCCCAAAAGGTATATTCATAATGATTTATAAATATAAAAAATGGGATATACATACTTATAAGTGTCAGCATGGTGTATCGATATTTTTTCAATTGTTGACGTTTTTCTTCATGTACATAGTATTGCTTAGTCATGTGTTTTTTCTTCTTTCTTTATGTCTAGTATCAAAAGATGTTAGGACAGATACACGAATTTGTCAATAAGAACGGACGGAAAATCTGCGGTACATAGTAATATTGATTTTCCTACTAACGCTAATGATTAAAAATCCGAGACCCTGCTGCTAGAAAAATGAGACAACAAAAGACCCAAAAGTGAGATGTGAAGGAGTGAATTATAGAGAATATTAACAATCGTGCTTAATATATCCTCACGATAAGAAACAAATTCTTCCGTTTTATGACTTCGTGCTCTTATCCTAACGAATACATTGTTTTTCAAATATAAGATAAGAACTAACACAAAAAACCTTATTGCCTGTTTTTTGCGTCAGGAACAACAAGGTTTATGAAAAAAGCTTATCGCAACAGTTTATTTTCCGTTCAAAGGATAGGTTTCGGTGCATCTCTTCATGTTTTTTCGCGAGAAATAACTGAAAAAAGGGATGATTTAACTGACTATTGTATTCAATAGCCACTAGCTACACGAAAAACTCGATGGCAGCGCTTACGTCACGCCGCCACCGCCTATCATGAAAAAAAGTAATTTCAACCCCAATAATGGTATAAAACCGATATGTTTGGAGCAAACTTACTAATTTCGCGATTCCTAAATATGCCTTTTTTCATACAAAGAGCCTACTACCAAAATATATCCTTTGAAATGGTATACTGCGAATAAAATAATGATGCTACCCCTCCTCAAAGAAAGACAGAATAGCGATTCTCAAATTAGTCAGTTGATTGATTTAACAACTCTTTTTTTTCATTTAAATAACGGTATTGATAATATCTCTCTGCAAAATCGGTCACTTTTCGGCTTAATTGATAATTGGCTCCAGCACCTATTGCCATACTAAGTAATGGAAGTCCCGACCACTTTTTCTTCCGAAACAATGAAATGGCTACTCCTTTAGTTAATTGCTTCAACGGCCCTTCTAGCCAAGAGTAATCCGTAAATGTTTCTTGTCCATCGAAAAAGTACTTTTCATTTTGGTTTAAGTCCTCAACCAATCCTTCCCAACCATACCCTTTTAGCCGTTTTGGGAGCGTGGCTACATGAAAAACTTTCAAGGAAGTCATCATTTCATATGGTGTTTGGACGTCGTATCCATATGACATGGAAATTAGTTGAATACTCCTCAAATTTAAGACGGCCATAGCTGGAAAATCACTACCTAATGCAACAAACCCTCCCGTGCCAGTAATACCTCCTTGAAGAAATGAATACACCCGGTGTCGTCCTGCATGTTGCTCTGCTATATAATGAAGTTGATCAATCGCTAGATAACGTAGGTCCTCAATAGTTTCAATATCTTCATGAAAGGCTCTTGCTGTTGAGAGAATACTTTCTCTCGCATCATTTTGCATTTGAGATCCTTGTAAAAGTGAGTGTAAATGAAAAAGAAATCCATCAAGGTTTTTAAAAATCTTCTCCGTTATTTCCAGTGGTAACGCTGAAAAGGTTGATTCAATCCACTTATCGTATGTATTCTCTAAATCGTTGGTTTCATGATCATATAAGTTTTCTTCCCAACGCTCTAGTTCTCCAAGAATTCTCTCTTCTCTTTCGGACAAGCTCATATGGACTCCCCCATTCATGTTATTTACTGTCAAGTATAACACAAATAACCAGATTCTCCTCATCTTCTAAAACACTAACATAAGAATTGTCAAGAGCCCTCGAGGCAGATATTTAACCTTTTTATCATTTATTCTTACTTACTTTTCAACAAAAACCTTCCTCTGTTTTTGAGGAAGGTTTTTGTTGATTAAAGTCTATTTTCGCAAAGAGTGTTGCTATTCGTATAAGTCCCAAAACTCTAAAGTAGAGAAATTTTGCTTCCTCTTTTTGAATCTATTTAAACGTAATTACTGAGATAAATCTTTAATACATTAGAAATATATCAAATACAGAAAAATAGACAAAATGACCCTTGTTTAATGCGTTAATCGTGTCACATCACGTGCAATCATCACTTCTTCATCTGTTGGAATAATCAAAACTTTGACAGGTGAATGTGGGTAGTTCACGAACGTTTCTGCTCCACGTACTTTGTTACGAGCCGGGTCCCAGTACACTCCCATGAACTCGAGTCCTTGTAATACACGCTCACGAATCACATCGCTATTTTCACCAATTCCTGCGGTAAAAATAATCGCATCAACTCCGCACATACGAGCTGCATAAGAACCGATATATTTATGAATTCGATTACCGAACACTTCAAGTGCTAGTTCTGCACGCTCATTTCCTTGCTCTGATTCAATTTCGATATCACGTAAGTCACTTGAGAAGCCTGATACACCTAGCATACCGGATTCTTTGTTTAACACGTCTAACACTTCATCCGCTGTTTTCCCTGTTTTCTCCATAATATAAGGAATTAACGCTGGATCGATATTTCCTGATCGGGTTCCCATTGTCACCCCAGCAAGTGGAGTGAAGCCCATAGATGTATCAATCGATTTTCCACCTTCAATGGCTGCAATACTTGCTCCATTCCCAAGGTGACAAGAGATTAAACGAAGCTGTTCAATCGGTCGTCCAAGCATCTCTGCTGCACGTTGTGACACATACATATGTGAAGTACCATGGAAACCATATTTACGTATACCGAATTCTTTATAATAATTATAAGGAAGACTATACAAGTATGAGCTCTCTGGCATCGTTTGATGAAAAGCGGTATCAAAGACTGCGACAGCAGACACGTTTGGTAGCACATCTTGAAATGCGAGAATACCAGTAATATTAGCTGGATTATGCAAAGGAGCTAAATCTGATAACTCTTCGATTTTTGCTAAAACCTCATCCGTAATAATGGCTGAGTCATTGAAAATTTCACCGCCGTGTACAACCCGGTGACCTATTCCCTCAATCTCATCAAGTGAGTCAATAATTCCTGAGCTCGTTAATTTATCGAGCAACATTTTGACCGCAACAGAGTGATCCGGGATATCTTTAACTTCTTTTTGTTTTTCTCCATCAACTGCAATCGTAAAGATTGATTCTTTCAGTCCAATTCGTTCAATGATTCCTTTAGTGATGACCGTTTCTTCAGGCATTTCAAATAATTGAAACTTTAATGAAGAACTTCCTGCATTAATTGCGATAACCTTTGCCATATATTAAACCGCTCCTTCTATTTAAACTAACGTATTCACAAATAGTCTGTTCATTCAAGCACGAATATATCTCTCAATTTTTCATTAAATCACTGTAATCACCGTTTTTCAACTACTACCTCCAATGACACCGTTTACATTAAAAAATTAAATGTATTCTGATTATTATAGGCCTGCATACTCACTTTCCTACCCTTTTTTCTCAACAAAAAACACCCCTCTTTTTGTTGAGAGAGGCGTTTTTTTACTTCATTATTTATTCTCTTTAAACCATTGTTCTAACTTCACAAGCATATTTTCCATCGCATGGTGATTGGAGAGCTTCGGTAAATCCGCTAGCAATACTTGTTTGGGTGCTTTTATATTCGGTTCGTTTTTTTGAAGGATAAAAATGCTTTTTGCTGCTTGCTCGCTACTAAACATTGACAGCGGTAGCTGGAGAATCCCTTGGATTTGCGCATGTTCCTTCAAAAATAAATGAAGTTGCTCGGAGTACTCTGTAGAAAAAAGTCCATTGGGAATTAAAAAGAACAAATATCCACCTGGTACCGTATGTTTAATACTTTGCTCAATTAATAAATGATGAGCATAGGAATGACCCTCCTCAGCTTTTAGTTCGTACTCGGCAGCTCGAACGTCATTCGGATAATACCCAACAGGTAAATCACAAATAACTGCATCAACAGGATCTATAAATAAACCCTCTATTGAATCTTGGTTGAAAAATTGGACTTGTTGCTTTTGAAGGTTTGCCCCTGAGTATGCTAATTTGATTAAAAGATCATCTACTTCCACACCTGTTGCCTGTATTTCAATTGGGGCAAGTCCATTTAGGATGGTGGATAATAAATTTCCCGTACCAACAGCGGGATCAAGTATCGAAAAGGAACGTTTCCCACTAAAGAATTTCCCGATTAAATAGCTCATCATGAGACCAATGGAGTCTGGTGTCATTTGATGATTAGATTGAACATTCTCTTTCATTCCTTTTAATATAGCAAGTTGGTAGGATTTTCTAATTTCTTCTACATGAAATTGTTCTAAAGTGACCTCGTGATATTTTTTATCCAATCGCTTCTTTGACAAATCACTTAATTCATCTTGAAGAACTCCATCATGAAATAGGTTCTCCGCACTCTCTGCCACTGCTTCTAAGTATGTAATGGATAGTTCCTCTTGGATGATGTGAGCTGTTTCGTCTAGAATGCTAAATAATACTTCTACTGATGATGTCATCATCTCACCCCTTCTTCATTTCCTGTTAATCTATAATTTTACATGCCAATTGAAAATAGTCAAGAAAAGCGGAAGTGGCTGCCCTGCGGCGTCAGGCAAATGAAGAACTCGGAGGTGATGTCTGCATCACTGGAGGGTTATTCATTTGACCCGAGCCGCAAGCCACTGCAGCTGGATCAAGAAAAGCGGAAGTGGCTGCTCTGCGGCGCCAGGCAAATGAAGAACTCGGAGGTGATGCCTGCATCGCTGGAGGGTTATTCATTTGACCCCGAGCCGCAAGCCACTGCAGCTGGATCAAGAAAAGCGGAAGTGGCTGCTCTGCGGCGCCAGGCAAATGAAGAACTCGGAGGTGATGTCTGCATCACTGGAGGGTTATTCATTTGACCCCGAGCCGCAAGCCACTGTAGCTGGATCACGAAAAGCGGAAGTGGCTGCCCTGCGGCGTCAGGCAAATGAAGAACTCGGAGGTGATGTCTGCATCACTGGAGGGTTATTCATTTGACCCCGAGCCGCAAGCCACTGCAGCTGGATCCGTCTATTTTTGATGGAAATCAACAGTGAAATGGGCGACTTAATCAAAAATAAGATGAAATAGCCACAATCTATGCGTAAAGAGCCTTTCAAAAAACCACGATAAGATAGACAGAAATCTATCTTAATACGAAACATGTATTGTTGTGAAACACTTTATAAATAAGAAAAACCCCTGGTTACTCGGGGTTTTTCATTATATTCTATATCATCTTGCCTTACTTAGCGCTTTTAGCCGCTTCTACTGCAGCATCGTAATTTGGGTGATCAGTTGCTTCACTCACATACTCAACATATTGAACAATATCATTGCTATCAATTACAAAAACCGCTCTAGCTAATAAGCGAAGCTCTTTAATATGTAACCCAAAAGCTTCTCCAAAAGATGCATCTCGATGATCAGATAAAACATGTACATTTTCAAGGCCATTTGCAGCACACCAGCGCTTTTGAGCAAATGGTAAATCCATTGAAATTGTTAACACTTGAACATTGTCGATTGAAGATGCTGCTTCGTTGAAACGACGAGTTTGCGCATCACATACGCCTGTATCAATTGAGGGAACACCGGAAATTAAACGAACCATCCCTTTTGAGTCCTTCAATGATACAGGTGATAAGTCATTTGCTAATACCGTAAATTCTGGTACATGATCCCCCACCTTTACTTCGTTTCCTAGTAAAGTTACCTTATTCCCTTTAAATGTAATGTTTGCCATTGGAACCGCCTCCTTCATTCATTATTCATCTTCTATGTTACTGAACCATGTTACACATTTGCAAATATTACGCGCTTTTATTCCAAAATAAATAAAGCTCTCTTAATATTGGCTGTTCTCGCAATAGAGATTAATTTTTGATGAATTACACTTCGGGGGTCTTTTCGCATCATTTTTCACCTGAAAGAATGGATGAAAGCAGTGTTTCCACCCGTTTTTATATACTAGAGCAGCAAAGTATGCGTAAAGTGCCTCTCAAAAAAAGATTCTCTTTTGTAAAAAGAGAACCTCTTTGTTTAAACATCTAAATCCTGTTTTTTGTGCCCTTCATTTCCTTGATCATCTTTCTTTTTCATCATACCTTGTATTTTCTCAAATGCACCAGGAGCAAGATCTAGAATCTTCTCTAGCAGATGCGTGTTTTCATCAAGATGGAGCATTTTCACTCCTTGACCATTCACAATGAGAAAAGCAATCGGCGTAATAGAAACTCCGCCCCCACTTCCTCCTCCAAATGGTTGCTTGGAAGTCCCGCCACCATTTTTGCTATCTTTACTCTCAATAACAAATTCGCTTCCACCAGCAGCAAAACCGAACCCTACCTTTGACACCGTGAGAATCACGCTTCCATCAGGTGTTTCCACCGGATCACCAATAATCGTGTTTACATCGATCATCTCTTTTAAGCTTTCCATTGCAGTGGTCATTAACCCTTCAATTGGATGATCTGACATCTCTCTTCCTCCTTGCTTAGACTGATTGTTTTTCATCGGCAAACTTAGAAAGTGGCTTCGTCTTAAAACGAGCTTTTCCACCCCGCCAATAGCGAATAATCTTTATTCCTCCTAATATAGCTTGTCCGATTCGAAATTGAATCATACATGTAAACTTGGTTTGAATAATTGGTTGTTGAAACGAAGGATGAACCGTTAAGACAGGCATCGACTGGAGTTTCATAGCTTTGCTCATAATGCTAACAATGGTGCTCTTAACACTCCAAATCCCCCCAACTGCTATCCCAGTTGAGGAGGAATCCCCTGTCCCAATAAGCGTTTGCCATTCTAAGTTATCCACCTTTATTTTCGCTAAAAAACTCCTGACAATTTTATGGAATCCCACTATGTGCAGTAATAGTTCTCTCATATCATGAAGACTTGATAGAAGATCCTTCGGTGTTATTTGACTCGTTTCATTTTTTGTCGCATGTTCCCCATTACCATTTTTACTTTTCACTTCTTCTACAACAATAGAAGGGGAATCGTCATCTACCTTAATTAATGGGATCTCGATTTTATATCGAATTAATCCACCCCATGCTTTTATATTTATAGAAAAATCATCGTTATCATTTCCATGATAAAACGAAAGATAGATCGTTAGCTTCGTCCAAAAAACCAGAACAATCAATATCATTAATCCCAATAGAATTCCTATAATCCAATACATGCCCTCCCCTCCTTCAATTAGTCATTATGAACGAATCAAAGAAGATATAAACATTAATAATAATGGAGGTGGATAAAAGGGGTTTTACCTTAGAATGTTATCCAAAAAAAAATGCGAGTACTATGAAAATTAAATAATATTTACAGGTTTATGAACATTAAATAAAGCTCATTTCCTATACACGGTTATTATTCAAGCTATTTCTCGATGCAATATTCCATTCTAGTATGGAATTAGTACAAAAATAAACGAGAAGATGCAAGGAAACCTATCCTATAAACAGAATATATACAATTGCGAGAAGCACCATTCAATGTGAAAACAGCCTAAAAAAAGTGGATATTCACCTATCTGTATGAAGGAAAATGATACAGGCAATTGAAAACAAACGCTCTCACCTTTTGTTCTACTAGGCTATTAGCGTTGATAGACAAAATAAAACAGCGTTGAGTTGTTCAACGCTGTTTTATTTTCGATTTATGATTGTCCCTGAACAACATAAGAATGCCTTTCTTGTATCACAGTCGTATCTGCAAGCAAATCATGTATCCCTTGTTTTTTAGTTGTGAAGGCAACTACAACATACAAAATCCAAGTTGTCACAGAAAGATAGCGGCCGACGATTTCTCGAAACAAAACTGTTCCCCAAGTAATGCTTTCTTCTTTTAATGCTTTTACTCTTAAACCAAGTACCATTTTACCAAGCGTTTGTTGATAATATTTAGTCATTAAAACAAAGTATGCGTAAAATGTAATCGCCGTTACTAACGCAATTCCTGAGAACATCCCTTCTTTTATTAGAGGAAAATCCAATAGGCGAAAAAATGGATATACCACAATCCTATTAAGACTACCTACCACAATTAGGTCGATAAGATAGGCCCAGAACCTCATCCAAAAACCAGCGTACACGAAGGTATTAAACGGTTTTGATGTATGCTTCATACTCATTTCATCCCTTACTTCAAGTCCTTCTTCTAGAGGGCGAGTACCATATTGTTCAAATTTTTGTTCATCTGACATGTCTCATTCCTCCTTATTCTGAATATAAATACAAAAGTCTAGGTGCGTTTGGATTTCCTAACATTTTCATCAGCGCCGTCATCTCGAAATCAGTACCACCTATTTTTTGTGCGGACATTTCAAATAGAGACCCAAGGCCTGCGCTGTCTTCATATTGAACAACTTGTGCATTTCCTAAATCAAAATCAGCTTTCATCGCATCAATTACATCATCTAAGTATCCAAACTCATCGATTAAATTGACTTCTTTCGCCTGCACACCGTCATAGATTCTACCATCTGCCAATTCTCTGACTTTTCCTTCTTTCATTCCTCTTCCATTTGCAATGACTTCTACAAAGGCATCATATGAATTATCAATCATTGCTTGAAGAATCTCTCTCTCTTCATTTGAAACGGGCCTTGATGGGCTTAAAATATCTTTGTAAGGACCACTTTTAATTGTGACAAATTCAACTCCGTACTTTTCTGCAAGCCCAGAATAGTTAACACTTTGTAAAATAACTCCTAATGAACCCGTTAAGGTTTCTTGACTTGCGAAAATTTTATCCGCAGGGGCAGAAATGTAATATCCTCCAGAAGCGGCAATCGATCCCATCGAGACATAAATTGGTTTTTCAGTTTCTTCTTTAATTTCAACGAGCATCTCATGAATTTGCGCACTTTCGGCAGTGCCACCGCCAGGAGTATTCACTCGTAAAACAATTCCCTTCACATATGAATCTTCTTTTACTTTCTCAAGTTGATCTAAAAAGAATTGATGATTATACCCTGGACTTTCAAAAAATGAAGTTGCTCCGCCAGTATCTTGAATCACACCATCAACTTCTAGTACGGCAATTTTGTTTGAAGAATTTCCTTCTTCAATGATCGTTTCACCAAACTCTTCCTCCATGGAAAAAATTTCTTCAAACCCTGCTGATACATCCCCCCAAAATAGAGATGAAACAAAACTTACTCCTGTAGAAATAACCATTAATCCTAGAGCTAAACCTAATGCCACCCAACGCTTTCCATTCATATGTATTTCCTCCTTTTTATTATCGTCTACATATACGTTTCCCTTTCGAATCTGTTTCAACTTCGTGGTAAAATAATACCGTAGGAGAAAAAAATGTCATTTCCACATATATTTTCAAGTACTCCTACAATAGTCTAACAAACTTAGACATCGTTTTGAAAGAAATCTTACAAAGACGGAGGACTAAACATGGCAGATCGAAGAAATTTGTATTTTTATACAAATCGGGATAATCACACACTGGCACATCTTGACACACTTAGAGACTTAGCACAAAAATACAATTTTAATATTTTGGACACCCCAGATGAAGCAAATATTATTGTTAGTGTTGGCGGAGACGGCACGTTTTTGCAAGCTGTTCGCAAAACCGGCTTTCGAGAAGATTGTTTATATGCTGGTATTTCTACAACAGGAAGTTTAAGCATGTATTGTGATTTTCACCTTGATGATAAACAAAAAATGATTAGTGCAATGACTGAAGAAAATATAGAAGTGCGTCGCTACCCAACTATCGAGGTTAAGATTGATGATCAAACATCCTTCTATTGTTTAAACGAATTTAGTCTCCGTTCTGGCATTATTAAGACATTTTTGATTGATGTTTTCATAGACAACCTCCATTTTGAAACTTTCAGGGGAGACGGCATGTTGATTGCAACCCCCACTGGAAGCACTGCCTATAATAAATCTCTAAATGGCTCTGTTGTCGACCCAATGCTCCCTTGTATGCAAGTGAGCGAAATCGCTTCTCTCAATAACAATCGCTACCGTACACTCGGATCGCCGTTTATTTTGAGCGACAAAAGAAAACTTACACTGAAAGTGGTCCAAGACGGCAATGACTACCCAACAATGGGCATGGACAACGAAGCCTTAAGCATTCAGCACGTCCACAACATCGAAGTCGGCCTTAGCGGGAAAATCATCAAAACCGTCAAACTAAAAGACAACTCCTTCTGGGAAAAAGTAAAAAGAACATTTTTATAACAAAAGCGAAAGTGGCTGTTCTGAGGCGGCAGGTAAATGACGCAACCCAGAGGAAATCCTGATTTCCGGCGGGTTGTGGCATTTAACCCTAGCCTCAAGCCACTGTAGCTGGATGGACAAAAGCGAAAGTGGCTGCTCTGAGGCGGCAGGTAAATGACGCAACCCAGAGGAAATCCTGATTTCCGGCGGGTTGTGGCATTTACCCCTAGCCTCAAGCCACTGTAGCTGGATGGACAAAAGCGAAAGTGGCTGCTCAGGGACGGCAGACATCTGGCAGAACACGAAGTGAATCTCGATTCACGCAGTGGGCTGACAAATGTCCGAGTCCCTAGCTACCTTAGCTTAACGCCACAAGTGAACGACCGAAAAAAACTGTGGCATCGCCTTCGAAAATTCTGTCTTTTCTTCCTTACTTCACTTACTTGAAATTATTCCATTCAAACTAAAAATTCATAGTAAAAAAGCTAAAAGGAAATGAAAATTACCTTATTTCTTTCAACCTCTTCACGCTCTTTCGGTTTGTACGGAAAACCATTTTAATCGCGAAACCGTAAAGACCATTAACGCAGACCATATAAACAAAAAGGCGATAAAGTCAATTTGTGTGAACTTTTCCTTATATACAATTACCCCTAGTAACAATGTAATAGTTGGCGCAATGTATTGTAGAAAACCTACCATATATAAAGGGATGCTTTGCGCCCCTTTCCCGAAGAGTAGTAAGGGTATTGCAGTAACCGCTCCCGCACCAACAAGTAAAAGAGTTGTGCCAAAAGAATCAGAAATGAAAAATGATTCCCCACTTACACCTAGATATAGCATGTATAAAAAGGCAATTGGAACAATGATTAGCGTTTCGAGCGTGAGGCCTATTGCGGCGTTCACTTTTATCACTTTTTTTGCTAACCCGTATAAGCCAAAAGAAAAGGCTAAACCAAAGGCAATCCAAGGGAACGATCCATAGGAAATCGTAAGGATTAGTACACCAGTTAAAGCAAGAAGAAAAGAAACAAGATGAAATTTGTTTAACTTTTCCTTTAAAATAAACACTCCTAACAAAACACTAACTAGCGGATTAATATAATAACCTAAACTCGCTTCCACCATTTGATTTGAATTTACTGCAAATATGTAAATAAACCAATTCATACTGATTAATATGGAAGCTATCCCTAGTGCATATAGCATTCTCCGGTTTTCTCGAAATTCTTGAATGATTTTTCTAAACCCATTCCATCGATTAGATAGGAATAAATATAAAATCATAAACCAAAACGACCAAAAAACTCGGTTTGCTAAAATTTCATCAGCTCCTACATGCTGTAACCATTTCCAATATACCGGCAATATCCCCCATAAAAAATAAGAAAACGCGGTAGACAATACCCCTATTTTCTCTTTCTTCACCCAAAGGTCCCCCCTAATGCGTTCGAAAAAACTACCAATCCTGCGTATCATTATGACTTATTAGCCTACTAGTTATCTTATCCAAATAAATGTGTTATTTTACGCAGGGAGTAGAAAGTCCATAACTACTTTTTGTACACAACCTGTTCATTAATAACCGTCATTCTGCATGCAAGACCTGGAATATCGTCGAGAGGGATACAGAACGGATTTTTTTCAAAGACTGTAAAATCAGCAGAATAGCCTACAGAAATCATGCCTCTGTCCTTTTCATGATGCGACGCATATGCACTCCCTTTAGTATAAAGACTAATTGCTTCATATCGTGAAAGTTGCTCATCTTGTTGAAAGATGACTGATTTTCCTTCTACATCAACACTTCGACTAATGGCTGCGTGAATTCCTAAAAGTGGGTTACTATCTTCTATTGGAGCATCCGATCCTCCAGCAAGAGTAATCCCCTCTTCTAGAAGAGTTTTCCAAGCATAGTTATAGGACATATTTTCTTCGCCCACTCGATTAACGACCCATGGAAAATCAGACGAAACAAATTGAGGTTGAATATCAATAATCATAGGCAGTTCCTTTGCTTCCTCAATCAATTCTTTTCGTAAAATTTGTCCGTGAATAAAGCGGTCTCGCCTGAGAGAATTCGTTGGGTGTTTTTTCACCGCTTCTAATGATAATTGAAAGGCTAAATCGCCAATAACATGGACGGCTATCGGAAGATCTAAGTTGCGAGCCTTTTTTACCAACTGCGCCAATGCTTCTGAAGAATGAATCGCTACCCCATTAGTGGAAGGATCATCTTGGTAAGGGTGGCTTAATAAAGCCGTTCTACCTCCTAATGCTCCATCTGCAAAAATTTTCATTGCTCCCCATTCTAAATACTCTCCACCCGATAAAAAGCTATGTCCTTCTTTTTTCCATTCATCAATCACTTCATGATGCACAAGCAAGTGAGCTTTAAAAGGGTAATCTCCAGTTTCAATCACTTGACAGAAGGCGCCATAGGTTTGATCAAAACTACCATAATAGCTCATGTCCTCCGTATGTACTCCTACTAATCCAAAACTCCAACAACTCTTAACAGCCTCTCTTAAGGCTCTTTCGAGATATTCTTTTGATACCGGGGGAAGGGCATCTATCATTAGATTTTGGGCTTTGTCTTTAAAGAGACCGTTCAACAGGTTAGCTCCGTCACGCTCAATGATCCCACCTTCTGGTTCAACGACACTTTCATCTATCTTTGCCATCGCCAAAGCTTTCGAATTCACTACTAAGGCATGTCGACATGTCCGTTTTAATAAGACAGGATGGTTTGGTGCAATTCGATCTAACTCTGACCTTACGATTATATCAGCCTCCTCCCAAAGATTTTCATTCCAACCTTCTCCAATAATCCACTCATTTCCTTCCGTTTTCGATACACGATACGCAACAGCCGCTAACACTTGTTTTTTGGATTTCATATGAGATAAATCCAAACGCAACAACTTCTCCCCGTAACCAATAAGATGCATATGACTATCGACTAGGCCAGGTATCATAGTTCCTCTTTGCAAGTCTTTTTCTTCTGTAATCCGCTTTTTGAACGCTTGTTGAAGTTCTTGTTTGGAACCGATTGCCGTTATCTTTCCGTTCTCGGTAAAGACCGCTTCTACTCGGTCTCCTTCTTGTATCATTGTGTAAATGTTCCCGTTATGCCAAAGTATTCCCATGTTTTTATCCCTCACAGATGAAAGGCAGACAGTTCACACTGCCTGCACTTTTTTCTTTATTGTAGCGAAATTTAAGATTTGTTGAAAGTCGCTTGCTCTTTTTGTCTTAATTCAATTCGACGAATCTTGCCAGAGGTTGTTTTTGGTAGCTCTCTAACAAATTCAATTTTCCGTGGATATTTGTAAGGAGCCGTCAAACTCTTCACATGATTCTGAAGGGTTTGGATCAACGTTTCGTCTTTCTCATCAATTCCTTCTTGTAGGACAATATAGGCTTTAACGATTGATCCTCTGATCATATCTGGACTTCCTACAACAGCACATTCCTTAACAAATTTATGTTTTACAAGAGCATCTTCCACCTCAAAAGGACCAATGGTATAGCCAGAGCTAATAATGATATCGTCTCCTCGCCCCTCAAACCAAAAGTATCCTTCCTCATCTTGCTTTGCTTTATCTCCGGTTATATAATAGGAGCCCCTAAACTGAATGGCTGTTCGTTCTGGGTCTTTATAATAATTTTTAAATAATGCTGGAGTATCTATATGGACCGCAATATCTCCAACCTCCCCAACTCCACACTCTATTCCCTCTTCGTTTATTATCGTGACACTATTTCCAGGTGTCGGCTTTCCCATTGAGCCTGGCTTAATCTCCATGCCTTTCATGATACCAACAAGTAGTGTGTTTTCGGTTTGACCGTATCCATCACGTACTTGAACGTTAAAATGAGTTTGAAAGGTATCAATAACCTCTCGATTTAGGGGTTCCCCAGCTGAAACAGCACTTTGTAAATGTGGGAGTTTATATCGATCTAACGTGTCAACTTTAGCCATCAGCCGGTATTCAGTCGGCGTACAACAAAGAACATTTACCTCATATTCGTCTAATAGCTCTAAATATTTTCGAGGCTCAAACCTTCCATGATAAACGATTCCAGTCCCACCAGAACCTAGCACGGATAGAAATGGACTCCAAATCCACTTTTGCCACCCAGGTGCCGCTGTGGCCCAAACCGTATCTCCTTCATCAATGCTGAGCCAATTTTTTGCAGCTGTACGTAGATGAGCATATCCCCAGCCATGAGTATGTACGACACCCTTTGGATTTCCCGTCGTTCCAGATGTATATGATAAAAACGCCATATCTTCACGAGATGTTACTGCACAAGCGAGTGTATCAGATGAATTATCTTTTAATGCATCTATGTCGTGCCAGCCTTTTTTTTCTTCTCCAATGATAAACTTTTCAAAACCCTCTATTCCCTCAACACCTTCTAATTGTGAAGCATAAGGGCCATAACAAACGATTCCCTTAACATCACCGTGTTGAATTCTATATTGTAAGTCTTTTGGTTTTAGCATTTCCGAACTTGGAATAACGACCATCCCTGTCTTCAATGCTGCCAAATAAATTTCATACGCTTCAATCAACTTTGGCACCATAATTAATAGCACATCGCCTTTTTGAAGCCCGGATGATAAAAAGATGTTTCCAACCTTATTCACATTCGAAAACAGATTTTCATACGTCACTTCTTTTTTTACTCCCTGTTCATTTTCCCATTTTACGGCGACCTTGTCTTTTTGAAGTGCATATTTCTCTATTGCATGAATAATATTGTACTTTTCTGGAGCAATCAATTCTTCCCTCTTCATCCCTAACTTCCCCCTCAAAAAGAAAATATTTACACTTTTCATTATACTAATTATTTATACTTTGTGAACCTCTCCAACTAAATCAATAGATTTTGATGGATAACTTCTACTTCTCCAATTCCATCAACCGCTAATGCACTGGTATTACGAGGGTTCACTCTAGAAATTCGCATACTTGCATAATGAATGATTTCTTCTACTTTGTTTTAGATAACTGTTTTACGCCAATAGCGTAGTTTGAAACGAAGCTTTTTTGTTCACCAAAACCTTTTAGGTACCCTGATTTTATTGAGCTACACAAAGACAATCACTTCACAACAATGTTCTCTAGCGAAATTACCCATCTCATGTGATGTCTGGTAAATGACATGTTTTTGGAGCCCTATTATTTGTCTCCAATAATTTAGGTGTAGCTCCTAACCTGATTCTCGTTGTACTTTGCGGAGTTAATTTGTCATGCAAAACAGGCTGTTTTTTTCAGTTGACTGGTTAATAAATTTCCGTGCTAAGACAGTGCCTTTTGCCTCCATAATTGAACAAACGGCAGAGTTCGTGATCCTTTAAGATCCACCGGACACACTTTTTGACCTTGTATAGATGTTTTATTTAATTCGACTTGATGAGGTAAAAAGGAACTTATTATACTGTTGATTGAACTCTTCATACTTCGGTAGAGGGTTTGATTTTGTGCTATGCATCCATTTTTCGACAGTCGGAACGATCGATTTAGTTGGTAGGTTCTCGAAATCATCAAATTCTCCCAAAACAAACATATGTTCTGTTTTGAATTATAACATATATCTCACATTTCGCAGGTCAGATCTAGACTTAGCCAATTTTTTAGATTAAGTTTTTAAAAACGTTTAATTCTTCTATTCAGCCGACAAATTTTCCTTTTTTTCTTCAATTGTCGGCTGTATTTGACATGTCCAGAACGGTCTGGCTGAATTTCACGTTAGTTCTTTACTGATTCTTCCTGTTTCGACACGTATATCGAGGGGTCATACCCGGCTAAACACACAATTCGCTTGGTTTGTTCTTGGATGTTGTCTGGCAGGTACCTCATGGTTTCCAATCCTTGTCGGATGACGATGATACGAACGTCATTCAATTGTTCTAACAGTGCTTGTCCGGTCGGTTCAAACAGTTTCCGTTTTCCCATGAGGATCAAGGGTTCTTCCTGCTTTTTCATTTCAGCACGGATTCGATATTCAAGCA
>NZ_JAYKTS010000026.1 GCF_037024155.1 Bacillus sp. 2205SS5-2 | reverse complement strand
ACCCGTCCGCCGCTAACAATGAGGAGCAAGCTCCTCATTGTTCGCTCGACTTGCATGTATTAGGCACGCCGCCAGCGTTCGTCCTGAGCCAGGATCAAACTCTCCATAAAAGTTAAGTTTGACTTGCTCATAAAACATTTTTTGTAAGAATCTATGTTCTTACGTTTAAATTAACGTTGACGTTTCGTCTTTTCAGTTTTCAAAGTTCAATCGTCGTCCCGTTTGAGCGACTTGACTATCGTAACATCTTATCTCTTATATGTCAATAAGTATTTTGATGTTTTTTAAATTGTTTCATTGCCGCATCAGCGACGTTTATTACTATAACAAGATTAATATGTATCGTCAATAGTTTCCTTCATATTTTTTGCTTTTTTCTTTACTTTGTTTATTTTTTGTTGAATTCCTTTTGGTATGACAATGTATTTCATTACATCCGACTGGCTCCCTACTCGCTTTAACAGCGCAAGCAAGATCTTGTATCGCTCTTGCATTGCCCTTTTTACAATGCCATCAATCCTTTCATCCTCCATATCTAAAATAATTTCATCCATTTCCCTCTTTAATAAATATTCCACTTCCTTTTTCTCTTCCTCACGAATCATCATCCCAAACATTTCTGACACCCCTTTTTTATATGTTACAGTAGTTTTTTCCATAAAGAGGGGTTTTTATAAACATTTTTTACTCATATTTTCAAGACAAGCTGACATATGCTTATACATGACTGTTTTTATGGGGGTGTGTTAATGGTACGGTTTTATGTGTGGAATGCCCAACGTTTAAAATTGCTTACGTTAATTATCATTATTTCTTTTTTTACTGCTATCCTTCTATATAGTCAAAGCTCTAGTTTTTTACCTGTCTTTTCAACCAAAGATGGTCCTAAAGCTGTTTTCAAAGGAGAAAAGGGAGTCGCCCTAACATTTAACATCGGATGGGGCGATGAAAAAGCAAAACCCATTCTAGAGGAATTAAAAAGATTAGAGGTGAAATCCGCCACTTTCTTTCTTTCTGGTTCATGGGCAGAGAGGCATCCAGACCTGACGAAAGAAATTCAAGAAGCCGGATATGAAATCGGAATTCTCGGGTACAGCTATGTAGACTATACTAGCCTGGAAAAAGAGGAAATCCGCAGAGACCTTTCCAAAGCAACAGACGTCTTCAACAAGCTAAAGGTGGAGAATATTAAACTCCTACGTGCACCAACTGGTGATTTCAACAAGACCGTTCTTGCGATTGCCGATACACTTGGCTATACCTTGGTTCATTGGAGCATTAATTCGAATGACTGGACAAATCCAGGAACTGATATAATCGTACAGAATATACAATCAGCGAGTGATGGGGACATCCTCTTATTTCACGCTTCCGATTCAGCTAAACAAACAAAGCCTGCCTTACCTGACGTTGTGAGTACGTTAAAAAACAAAGGGAAATTGGTAACAGTATCGCAATTGATTTCTAACGGAGATGTACAGACAAAGACTGTTCCTTAAGAAATCAACGCGGAATCTACTCGCTTATCGGCGACTTTCATAAAATTAGTCATTCTTCCCTTAAAAAACAACTTATTTCAGCACCTCAAATTGCTGAAGACTGAAGCTAAATATCGAATTTTTTCAATTAATACTTTCTCTTCAGTAAAAAAAGAGCCCGTGTCAGGGCTCTTTTTTACGCTTTCCGCTGTATATATTTTGGTAGCATTAATAGCTGATACGTGTTACAGACTAATAGCGTGAATAACATTTGAAATAGCCAACTCTTTTCATTCGCCGTTAACACAGGGATCCACTCTAATATTGTCACAACCGTCATAAAAAATAGGGCAGAAACAAATGTACTATTTTTCGTTTGTTTGGATTTGAAATACGCAACCACCAAGCCATAGGCGAGTATTCCCATCGCTAGCAGAAAGTAACCGACAATCGATTCATTTTCACCCGCAAATTTTTGGAACCGAAAGTACACTAAATCAAATAAAACTAAAGCAATAATAACAAGTTGTACACTATTCCAAAGTGAAATGGACTTAAAAAAACCAACCCCAAATTGGTGAATCGTTAAATACGCAAAAAAGCCCATTTGACTGATCACACTGAAAGTAAAACCAACGCCTAACAGCCAAAAAGTTGCAGGAATAATCTCCCCAAAGCTCATTTCACTAAACCACGGAGAAAATTCGCTCCAACGAATGACAAAGCCAAATAAAACATGCACTACTCCTCCAAGAAATAGAGTAGAAAAGAAAAATTTAATCCAATTCCGGATAGTCATTCTTTATATTCTCCTTACGTAAATTTACTAGAATGCTCCTTTGATTTTACCAATGGCTATGCGAAAAATCTAGAATAACTATAGAAACGTATAAAATTTGTCGATTTTCTCATATTAAAGATAGGTACAAATCGATTTGCGAAGGGAGCCCGTCTATGATAAAAAAACCCTTTCCTCTACTCCTTCTCGTCATACTTCTAACCGGTTGTTCAGGAGGAGAATCAAGCAATGGACAGATGGATTATGAAGAAACAAAAAAAATGGTTGTCGATATATTAAAAACAGATGATGGTAAAAAAGCGATTCAAGATGTCGTAGCAGATGACAAAATAAAGCAAGAGCTAATTATGGACGAGGAAATCGTAAAGAAAACGATTTCCGAAGCACTAACCTCTGAAAAGGGTATGGACTTTTGGAAAGAATCCTTTAAAGATCCAAAATTTGCTGAATCCATGGCAAAAAGCATGAAAAAAGAGAACGAAAAACTACTCAAGTCTTTAATGAAAGACCCAGCTTATCAAGGGATGATGATGGACCTTTTTAAAGACCCTGAATTACAAAAAGAAATTCAAGAATCCTTAAAAAGCAAAGAATATCGAGAACACTTGCAAGAAGTTATTATCGAGACCTTTGAAAGTCCTTTATTTAAAACTAAATTACAAGATGTCTTAATGAAAGCAGCAGAAGAGATGAAAGGCAGTGGTGGAGAAGAGAAAAAATCAGGAGAAGAAGAGCCGAAGCAAGAATCTTCCGAATCTGGCGAGGAAGAAGGTGGCGGAGAAGGCTCAGGGGGAGAATCCTCTTGACAAAGTTAACTAGTCAGTCGTTATTAAGTACAAGGTTCTCATGATTAACAAAGTCTTTGTCGTGACATACCAACGAATCCAAAAAGCAACAATTATTGCGAAAACATCCTTAATTGAAAGTCACTTCCACAAAATAGGTTTTACTTGAAAAAAAACTTTATTTTTTGGGTTTTGTTTGGAACTAGGTTTTCCAATAAAAAAACAAGTTGACTCATTGATCAATGGGCCAACTTGTTTACTTCTACTTCGATAAATGATCAATAACTTTTTCGGCAATTCCTTGATAGATTTGTCCAATCTGATGATCTTCAGCATATACAGAAGGAGCAAAATCCGCTTCATCCCAATCAGGTTGTTGGAGTGGTAATTTCCCTAACAAATCCGTTTGAAGCTCATCTGCTAGTTTCTCTCCTCCACCTTTTCCAAAGACAAATTCTTTTTCGCCGGTTTTCTTACTTTCATAATACGACATATTTTCTACTACACCTAAGATTGAGTGATCCGTTTGAAGCGCCATAGCACCCGCTCTAGCTGCGACAAATGCAGCTGTTGGATGTGGAGTTGTAACGATAATTTCTTTGCAACTTGGAAGCATCGTATGAACATCTAAAGCCACGTCACCTGTTCCAGGCGGAAGATCTAAGAGTAAATAATCTAAGTCTCCCCACTCTACCTCTGTAAAGAAGTTATTGAGCATTTTCCCTAGCATCGGACCTCTCCAAATGACGGGAGCGTTGTCCTCGACAAAAAAGCCCATAGAAATCACTTTCACCCCAAGACGCTCAACAGGAATGATACTTTCCCCACGCACGACAGGTCGTTTAACGATTCCCATCATATCAGGAACACTAAATCCATAAATATCTGCGTCAATTAACCCGACTTTTTTGCCTAATCGAGCTAGAGAGACCGCTAAATTTACGGATACAGTTGATTTACCGACTCCCCCTTTACCGCTCGCAACCGCAATAAAAGTGGTTTTGTTGGTGGGTGATAGCAGGTTGTCGCTTTCACTCTCGCTTGGTATTCCTCTATGCTTCTCTAGTTCTTCTGGTGATAAGTCTGCAAATCGAATTCCAACAGATTCTGCTCCAGCTGATTTTAAATTTTTTACAATTTCTTGTTGTAATTGTAATTGCTCGGGCGTACCTGTTTTAGCAATGGCTACTTTCACGCTTACATGACTTTTTTCTGGTTTAACTTTTATTTCAATGATTCCATTTGTCTCAGCAAACGTTTTATGTAAGAAAGGATCCTTCATTTCACTTAGAATATCTTGAACATTTTGTTCCGTAATCACGCTAACACCGTCCCTCATTATGTATTCGTTTTCATCATATTTCAGTATAACATATCCCCCATTAATTTGGCATTACGAGACTCTATTCAAAGGTAAAAGCTGATTTGATCATTCCAAATCAGCTTCATTCGTATAATATCGGAGGATTCCTTCATATATGGATGCTGATACACTCTCTTGATAAGAATCCTTCATAAGATGATGTTTCTCCTCAGGGTTTGATAAAAAGCCGATTTCTACTAATGCACCTGGCTTCTTAGCATACTTAAGTAAGTACACATTCTGAATAATCTTTGCTTCCCGGTCCGTATTTTCTAAATTACGAACAAGCTCAGCTTGGATGAAAGTTGCAACTCGCTTATTCTCCACATAATGTGGTGCATAAAACGTTTGCGCTCCATTCCATTTAGGAGACGGGATGGAATTCAGATGAATGGTAATAAACAAGTCAGCATCAGATTCATTAATCATTTGCAGTCTTTTTTTTAAGTCCTCTGACTTTCTTCGACTGTACCCTTTCGTTCCTTTATCTGCTAAGTCTGTATCTTCTTCTCTAGTTAGTAACACAAGTGCCCCTTGTTCTTGCAAATATTCTTTTACTTTAAGGGCTACTTTTAACGAGATATCCTTTTCTAAAGCTTCTTCGTCACCCGCTCCTCCGTCTGGGCCTCCATGGCCTGGATCCAAGTAAATAATTTTTCCCGACAAAGGTAGATTCCATGATTTCCAAGAATCATTGTCTCCTATCGTAAATTGAAACAAAATTAAAAGTATAACGGCTGCTCCAAAAAAGCTGATGATTTTCACTTTATGAAACATTAAACGCCCCTCCCAACTCTTCTACAAAGCCTCTTTTCGTATACATTGTTGCTCATTAGTTTAATTTTAGATGGAATCCCCCATTATGCGGTTGATACCCATCAGAATTAGACGAAAAGATGAACCGAAACAAAGCTTTACCCCCGTTTATAGACTGGTTCGAACAGCAACAAACTCCACGAAAACAGCCTCTACAAAAGAATATGGGACAAGACGTGCTTTTAGAACCTTAACTTCCTCTAGTGTAAACGTAGCTTCTGGCGTTGAATGCCTTTTTGATACCCTTCTTCCCACCACTTATTCACAAATTGCTCACAGGCATAGTAGAAGGATTCGTCCACTGGGGATGCGACACCAAGCTCAGCCCAATATAACCAAAAATTAAAAATCGTATCAGTAAGATGCTTTAGTTCACTCTCTACTGATAATTTTATTTGACTAACTCTATCCTCATTCCGCCCTAACCTACTCACTTTTCCACCTAAAAGATATGACTCAATCGCGACATCGTAACACGCTTCATCAAATCCCTCTTGCATGAAAATACCCCCTTGTACCTTTAGGGTATTAAAATACTTCCTCACACTTTCTGATAGCATTTTTATCGAAATCTCTTTCAAAAGACGACGCTCATATTTGATTTGTTTTTCCCGTCTTTTTGCATTTAATGTTGTGATTACATTCAAGTGCATTCACCCCTTGAACGTATTTTCCTACAATAACCCTAAGCCCATCCTTGGCAAATGCTATCATCCCTTCCCAATTCCGGAAACATTGGCATCGAATAAAAGAGAAAGTATTGAATAAAAGAGAGAGAATTAAGCAGCAAAAAACCCCAGTCCAAGGACTGGGGTTTTCATGATGAATAGATTAACGTTTCGAGAACTGAGGTGCACGACGAGCGCCTTTAAGACCGTATTTCTTACGTTCTTTCATACGAGCGTCACGAGTTAACAATCCTGCGCGTTTTAAAGGCGTACGGAATTCAGGGTCAATTTGTAGTAACGCACGAGCGATACCGTGGCGAATTGCGCCAGCTTGACCTGTATATCCTCCACCGTGAACGTTTACTAATACATCATAGTTGCCTAGCGTTTCAGTAACATTTAGTGGTTGTTTGATTACTTCGCGTAAAGCTGCGAATGGAATATAGTTTTCTACATCACGATCATTGATAACGATTGAACCGTCGCCTGGTACTAAACGCACGCGAGCAACTGAGCTCTTACGACGACCTGTTCCATAATATTGAACTTGTGTCAAGGTAATGTCCTCCTCTAATTAATTATCCGCGAAGTTCGTAAACTTCAGGTTGTTGAGCTTGGTGTGGATGTTCTGCACCAGCATATACGTGTAATTTTTTGAAAGTTTGACGTCCAAGAGAACCTTTTGGAAGCATGCCTTTAATCGCAAGCTCTAACATTTTCTCAGCGTAATTCGTACGCATTTCAAGCGCAGTACGAGTTTTCAATCCACCTGGGTGCATGCTGTGACGGTAGTAAATTTTATCTGTTAATTTCTTACCTGTAAGTTCAATTTTCTCTGCATTGATAAGAATAACATGATCACCAGTGTCAACATGTGGTGTAAAAGTTGGTTTGTGTTTACCGCGTAAAATAGATGCTACTTCGCTTGCAAGGCGACCTAAAGTCTTACCTTCAGCGTCAACAACGTACCATTTACGTTCGATTTGATTAGCTTTCGCCATATACGTCGTACGCATTGTTTAACCCTCCTATTATTTAAAAAATTATTATCCAATGAATTTGAGTATTTATTTAGTCACAATAAGATTCCGGGGCTCATCGTGGGGTTAAAATTCATACCATATGATATCTTATCGCTTTCTAGTCTTGTTGTCAAGAAAATGTTACACCAGGATTAGTTGTCATTAGGATACTGTACTTTCCAAAGATATAATCCATGAGCAGGAGCCGTCTTTCCAGCTGCACCTCGGTCTTTTTTGGCTAAAATAACAGCCATTTCTTCCGGATGTAGCCTTCTTTGACCGACTTCTATTAGTGTTCCCGTTAAAATCCTCACCATATTATATAGGAAACCATTACCAGTAAAAGTGAAGAGGATTTCTTCATCTGTTCTTTCAATAGAAATAGCTGAAATTGTTCTAATCTTATCCACGACATCTGTTCTGGCTGAACAAAAACTGGTGAAATCATGCATTCCAATAAAAAAACTTGCGGCCTTTTGCATCTCTGCAAGATTCAATTCATAAGGAAAATGATAGGCATAATGACGAGTGAATGGGCTCGGAATGGGTCTAATATTCAGCTTGTACCGGTATTCCTTCTTATCAACAGAATAACGAGCGTGGAAATCACTCTCAACAAATTCACTAGTAGATACGACAATTTCATTTGGTAAAATGGAGTTGAACACAACCGGCCATCTATCTAGCGGAATGTCTAAAGGTGTGTCAAAATGAATCACTTGTCCTACTGCATGCACACCTGCGTCAGTCCTACCTGAAGCAACGACCTTCATAGAATTGCCCTTATGAATTTTTGTTAAAGCATCTTCTAGCTCAGATTGAACAGTTCTCATTCCTGGTTGAACTTGATAGCCAGCGAACATCGCTCCATCATAACTAATCGTACATTTCACACGCTGCATGTTATCCTCCATTAAGAACGTAATAAATATAATATCATCGTTAACCCTATTAACACTAGCAATGAAAGGGTATCACTTCTTTTCCACTTCAATTGTCGATATTTTGTCCTTCCTTCACCACCACGGTAACCTCTTGCTTCCATGGCAATCGCTAAATCCTCTGCCCGCTTAAAAGAACTGACAAATAGAGGGATTAACAAAGGAACCACTGCTTGAAGACGCCCTTTGATGCTACCACTCGCCAAATCTGAACCTCTAGCAGACTGCGCCTTCATTATTTTTTCAGTTTCTTCCATTAGTGTAGGTATAAATCGCAATGATATCGACATCATTAGCGCTATTTCGTGGACAGGCATTTTAACTTTTTTTAATGGACCAAATAGTGTTTCTAGTCCATCTGTTAAAGATATTGGAGTCGTCGTTAACGTCAGTAGTGAGGTCACAATGATCAATAAAAGGAATCGAACTGAGATAAACACACCTTGACGAAACCCTTCCTCATAAACTTTAAACAACTGGAAATCAATAATCACATTTCCCTCTTTTGTAAAAAAGACATGCAAAAGGAAAGTAAAGAGGATTAACCACCAAACGGGCTTTAAACCATTTACAATAAAGGAAAACGGAATTTTTGTTAAAGTAACGAGTGAAAAAGTAAATAAAGCTAACAAGCCATAAGATAGAACATTATTCGCCAAAAACACGACAGCTATAAAGAAAAAAATAAATAATAACTTCGCTCGAGGATCTAATCGATGAACGATAGAATCTTGAGGAACAAAACGACCAATAATCAGTTTTTCCATCATAATTCATCACCATCTACTGATAACTGCATAAGTTCTGTAGCCAATTCTTCAACAGTAAGACAGATTTTCGCTAGTTTTTTGCCTAATTTCCTCTCAACGTGGCGTTGAAAACGAACCACTTCGGGTACATCTAAGCCGAGGGAAGAAAGTTTTGGTCCATTGGAAAAAATTTCACGAGGTGATCCTTGTTCAGCTAGGCGTCCATTATGCATAATCATTAGCCTATTCGCATACTTCGCTGCATCCTCCATACTGTGTGTAACTAATATCGTTGTCAATCCTTCCTCCTGATGTAACCGAGAAAACATGTTCATAATTTCTTTTCTGCCTTTCGGGTCTAGACCGGCGGTGGGTTCGTCTAAAACTAGGACACTAGGCTGCATTGCTAATACACCCGCAATGGCGACTCGTCTCATTTGACCACCAGAGAGGTCAAACGGAGATTTGTCTATTATTTCTTGTGGTAACCCCACTTGTTCAATATATTTCCTAGCTCTTTCCTCAGCCTCACCTGTAGAAACACCAAAGTTTAACGGTCCATACATTACATCCTTTAAGACCGTTTCTTCAAACAGCTGATGTTCAGGAAACTGAAAAACAATCCCTACTTGTTGTCGAATGCTCTTTAGATTTTTTGCTTTTTTTGAGGAACGAACAACCAAATCTCCTATTTGGACTTCTCCACTCGTAGGCTGTAATAGAGCATTTAAATGTTGCAATAGAGTGGATTTTCCTGATCCAGTATGACCAATAATGGCAATATACTCTCTTGAAGGTATATGAAGGCTAACATCATAAAGAGCTTGGCGCTCAAAAGGGGTTCCCTGTGCATATTTATAACTTACTTGTTGAAGTTTGATATCCATAGACCATTCACCAACTCTTCTTCTGTTAAATAATTCTGCTCTAAATGAAATCCTTGCCTCTTTAACGCTTTGCTCATTTTAGCTGAAAAGGGGATATCTAACCCTAATGCAACCAGTTCTTCATCCAATTGAAAAATTTCATCAGGTGTTCCTTCTTTATATACTTCACCTTGATTCAAGACAATCATACGATCAGCCTTTGTGGCTTCTTCAAGATCATGAGTAATAGATATAATCGAAATTTGCTTTTGTTCCTTTAAATCTCGAATTGTTCGAAGTACTTCTTCTTTTCCTTTCGGGTCTAACATTGACGTCGCCTCATCAAGGATGATGATGTCTGGACTAAGGGCCATTACTCCAGCAATGGCCACTCGTTGCTTTTGACCTCCAGAAAGATGGTGCGGCTCTTGATCAAGAAAATCTTGCATGTGAACGGAACTTAGCGCATGATGAATTCTTTCTTCCATCTCTTCATGAGGTATTCCATGGTTTTCTAAACCAAAAGCCACATCATCCTGAACAGTAGCACCGACAAACTGATTATCAGGATTTTGAAATACCATACCGATTTTCTTTCTGATCTCCCATATATGTTCTTCACTTAGTAACAGATCTTCAACCTTAACTTCTCCTTGTTGGGGAAAGTGAAGACCATTTAGCATTTTAGCTAATGTCGATTTACCAGATCCATTATGTCCCACAATCGCTAACCATTCTCCTTTTTCAACTGTTAAAGAAATGTTTTTTAAGGCAAAAGGTTGTTCTGGATTGTATTGAAAAGAGACATCCCGAATCGTAATAACTGATGACATTCTAATCCTCCTCTAAACTCTGCTTAACTCAATCTTCTCTCTATAAATCTTCATCATTAAAAAGCTGTATATACAAAAAAAAGCCTGCACCTCATTCCATAAAAAGCTGAATGCTTTTCATGTTCATCTAAGAACGCCCGCAACGGGGGAAGAGGTGCATGGAGCTAGACGAGACGCTTGATACGCTCATCATAACGCTCTGCTTTTTGAAGTCTTTGACATCTAATTGCAGAAAAAGGGCAGTAAGCAGTTAACGTCTAACTGTCCTGCCCTAGATTTCCTACTATTAAACTAACTCAATAATGACCATTGGTGCGCCGTCACCACGACGAGGTCCAAGTTTCATAATACGAGTATATCCACCTTGACGCTCAGTGTAACGTGGAGCGATATCAGCAAATAATTTTTGTACAGCATCTTGTTTTGTTTCCGCGTTTGCTACTTCGTTACGAATAAATGAAGACGCTTGACGACGTGCATGAACATCTCCACGCTTACCAAGAGTAATCATTTTATCTACAACAGAACGAAGTTCTTTCGCACGAGCTTCTGTCGTTTCAATACGCTCGCTGATAATTAAATCAGTAGCTAAATCGCGAAGCATCGCTTTACGCTGAGCGCTAGTACGCCCTAACTTTCTGTAGCCCATGAAGGTTCCCTCCTTTGTTGAATGTTTATATCGTTAAAGAATATCAGTCATCTTTACGTAAACCTAAGCCTAATTCATCTAGTTTAGCTTTAACTTCTTCAAGTGACTTACGTCCTAAGTTACGAACTTTCATCATATCTTCTTCTGTTTTATTCGCTAACTCTTGAACCGTGTTGATACCAGCACGTTTTAAACAGTTATAAGAACGAACAGATAGATCAAGCTCTTCGATTGTCATTTCAAGAACCTTTTCTTTTTGGTCCTCTTCTTTTTCAACCATAATTTCAGCCTTTTGAGCTTCATCAGTTAACCCAACAAAGATATTCAAATGTTCTGTAAGGATTTTCGCACCTAGAGAAATCGCTTCTTTTGGTCCAATGCTTCCATCTGTCCAAACATCGAGTGATAGTTTGTCAAAATTCGTCAATTGACCAACACGAGTGTTTTCAACTTGGTAGTTTACGCGTGAGACTGGAGTGTAAATAGAGTCGATTGGGATCACGCCAATTGGAAGATCCTCGCGTTTATTCTGATCAGCCGGTGTATACCCACGACCACTTTGAGCCGAGATACGCATACGAAAATGGCTGTTACTAGACAATGTTGCAATGTGTAAATCTGGATTTAAGATCTCTACATCACTATCATGTGTAATATCAGCTGCGGTTACGCTACCTTCACCTTGAACATCAATTTCAAGCGTTTTTTCTTCATCAGAATAAATCTTTAACGCAAGTTTTTTAATATTAAGAATGATAGAAGTAACATCTTCCACAACGCCTTCAATTGTTGAGAACTCATGTAGTACACCATCAATTTGAATAGAAGTGACAGCAGCACCTGGGAGTGAAGATAAAAGGATACGACGTAAGGAGTTACCCAATGTAGTTCCATATCCACGCTCAAGTGGTTCTACGACGAACTTACCAAACTTAGCGTCATCACTGACCTCAATCGTTTCGATTTTTGGCTTTTCAATTTCGATCATTCAAATTTACCCTCCTTTACAACGTCGAAACCTCGGTAAGAATACTTACCCGAAATTCCCCATGTTTACATTCCCGATTGTGCACAACAACTGGATTAAGTCTTATCTGTTGCAACAAAAACCATATCATATCCCATTATAGACAATGATACGAATTCTATACAGAGAAATTAAACACGACGACGTTTTGGTGGACGGCATCCGTTATGTGGAACAGGAGTAACATCTTTAATAGCTGTTACATCAAGACCAGCAGCTTGAAGAGCACGGATAGCTGCTTCACGACCTCCACCTGGTCCTTTAACTGTTACTTCTAGAGTTCTAAGACCATGTTCCATAGCTGTTTTTGCTGCTGTTTCAGCTGCCATTTGTGCTGCAAACGGCGTAGATTTACGAGAACCTCTGAAACCAAGTGCACCAGCACTAGACCATGAAAGAGCATTACCATGTACGTCAGTAATCGTTACAATAGTGTTATTGAAAGTAGAGCGAATGTGAGCAATACCAGCTTCGATATTCTTTTTCACACGACGCTTACGAGTATTAGTTTTACGTGCCATGTTAGCATGTACCTCCTTTACCTATTATTTTTTCTTGTTCGCTACAGTCTTACGAGGACCTTTACGAGTCCGAGCGTTATTTTTCGTGTTTTGACCACGAACAGGCAAGCCACGACGGTGACGAAGCCCGCGGAAAGAACCGATTTCCATTAAGCGTTTAATGTTAAGAGAGATTTCACGACGAAGATCACCCTCAACTTTATACTTGTCAACGATATCACGAATTTTTCCAAGTTCTTCTTCAGTCAAATCGCGCACACGAGTGTCTTCAGAAACACCTGCGTCAGCAAGAATCTTTTGAGCTGAATTTTTACCAATACCATAGATATAAGTCAAAGAAATGACAATACGTTTGTCACGTGGAATATCCACACCAGCAATACGTGCCATAAATGCGTGCACCTCCTTCTATATTAGCCTTGTTTTTGTTTATGTTTTGGGTTTTCACAGATAACCATTACTTTACCACGTCTGCGGATGACTTTGCATTTCTCGCAGATCGGTTTAACAGATGGTCTAACTTTCATCTTATTCTTACCTCCTTAGTAGTCCGGAGCAAATAGATTATTTAAAACGGTACGTAATACGTCCGCGTGTTAAATCATACGGCGACAACTCAACTGTTACTTTATCACCAGGTAGGATACGGATAAAGTGCATACGGATCTTACCAGAAACGTGAGCTAGAACAGTATGACCATTTTCTAATTCTACCTTAAACATAGCGTTAGGCAAAGTCTCAAGTACTTTTCCTTCCACTTCAATTACATCGTCTTTCGCCATCAAGCTCATCTCCCTTCATGAAATCATCAAGGACTTCGTTCACAAACTTAGCAAGCGCAAACCGCAACTTTCCATTTGTGACTCGCCCGGTTTCAAAAATACTGTTTTGAACTTCTGGAGAAATATAATCGTAAAAATACAGATGATGCATGTTTTTTTTCTTAGGACGGTCAAACTTTCGTTTATCACCATCAGCCAGAAGGAAAAACTTATCATCAATCCGTTGGATGACAATGCCGAATTGGCCGGCATCTCTTCCCTTTTTTATTAATACGACTTGACCTATATAGGGAGTCGAATCAGACTCGATCAATCAGATCACCTTCACTTAGGCTTTCGTTAATATCTCATATCCATTTTCGGTAATAGCAATTGTATGTTCGAAGTGAGCACACATCTTCCCATCCACCGTGACAACCGTCCAGTTGTCAGCAAGAGTATTGACGTAGCGATTGCCTGCATTCACCATGGGTTCAATAGCCAGTACCATCCCAGGCTTTAATCTCGGACCTTTATTTGGTGGACCATAATGAGGAATTTGAGGATCCTCATGTAAGTCTTGACCAATTCCGTGTCCAACATACTCACGAACAATGGAAAACCCGTTAGCTTCTACATACGTTTGGATCGCGTGAGAGATGTTTGAAAGACGTACACCTGGCTTTGCTTCTTTTAAGCCAAGAAACAATGAATCTTCAGTTACATCCAACAGTTTTTGTGTATCATTATCTATTTTTCCGACAGCATACGTCCAAGCTGAATCCCCATGGTAGCTATTATATTTCGCACCAATATCGATACTAATAATATCGCCATCCTTAAGAACTCTTTTTCCCGGTATACCGTGAACAAGTTCGTTATTAACTGAAGCACAGATACTGCCACGAAACCCATTATACCCTTTAAAAGAAGGGATTGCATTATTTGCACGAATAAAATTATCGGCAATGTCATCCAATTCTTTTGTAGTAATGCCAGGAGTAATATGTTTTTTTAACTCTTGGTGGGTTAAAGCAACAATCCTACCAGCTTCTCTCATTATTTCAATTTCACGCGGGGTTTTGCATATGATCATGCTTTATAAGCCCCCAACAAGCTTTTCGATATCTTCAAAAACTTTGTTGATATCTTGTTGACCGTTTATTTCTTCTAAATACCCTTTACCTTGATAGAAATCAAGAAGAGGTTGTGTTTGTTTAGTGTATACACTCAATCGATTCTGAACAGTTTCTTCATTATCATCTGCACGCTGGTAAAGGTCGCTTTTACAACGGTCACAAATTCCTTCATTAGAAGGTGGATTGAAAACAAGATGATAAGTCGCACCACAATTTTTACAAATACGTCGACCTGTTAAACGTTCCATTAAAACGTCATGATCAACATTAACATTGATTACATAATCAATCGACTTGTTTAACTCTGAAAGAATATCTTCAAGAGCTTTTGCTTGTGCAACGGTTCGTGGAAATCCATCAAGTAAGAATCCCTTTACACAATCAGGCTTAGCTAATCGATCACGGACAATACCAATAGTAACTTCATCAGGTACAAGTTCGCCTTTATCCATGAATGATTTTGCTTTTAAGCCAAGATCCGTACTTCCTTTTATAGCAGCACGAAACATGTCGCCTGTTGAGATATGTGGAATACCATATTTTTCTACAATTTTTTCGGCTTGAGTACCTTTTCCTGCCCCTGGAGGACCCATTAATAGGATGTTCACCGAATTCCTCCTCAGTTTTAAATTGGCTTTAGGAACAATCGTCCCTAAAACCAAATCATTATTTAATAAAACCTTTATAATGACGTTTTACTAGCTGAGCTTCCAGTTGTTTCATTGTCTCAAGCGCAACACCAACTACGATGAGCAAGCTCGTTCCGCCAATTTGTGCTGCCTGAGGTAAGCCCGCAAACTTAATGAAGAAGACTGGAAGAATGGAAATGACTGCAAGGAAAATTGCTCCCACAAATGTTAAACGATATAACACGCGAGTTAAATATTCCTGAGTACTTTTACCTGGACGAATGCCCGGGATATATCCGCCTTGTTTTTGCAAGTTCTCTGCCATTTGCTCTGGATTCACTTGAATGAAGGCATAAAAGTACGTAAAAGCAATTATCAGTGCCACATATATTAACATACCAATTGGTTCAGTGTAATCAAAAATATACTGAATCGTTTCTGTAACACTATTTTGACCAAAGAAGGTAGCAATAGTTTGTGGAGTAATAATAAACGAGATAGCGAAGATCACTGGAATAACACCAGCAGCATTCACTTTCAATGGTAAATGAGTCGACTGACCACCAACCGGACTACGATTTACTATACGCTTTGCATATTGGATAGGAATTTTTCGTAATGCTTGTTGAACGAAGATAACAGCAGCCGTTACAGCAATAATCGCAAGAACGATTAAGACTAGAACCATTATGCGAAGAAACAATTCTTCACCTGCACCCTCAATTTGTTGTGCATATACTTGATTAACTGCATTAGGAATAGCAGCAACAATTCCCGCAAAAATGATAATGGATATACCATTACCAACACCTTTTGAGGTAATTTGCTCACCTAACCACATTAAAAAGGCAGTACCAGCTGTCAGCACAAGTGCAATCAGTAGATAAGAGCCTATACCTGTGTTAGTAATCAAAACCCCACCATACATTCTGTTGAAACCATAAGACATACCTAATGCTTGAATAAAACCAAGCACAATTGTGAAGTAACGAGTGAATTGAGTTAATTTACGACGACCAACTTCACCTTGCTTCGCCCATTCCGTAAATTTTGGTACAACATCCATTTGTAAGAGTTGAACAATAATGGATGCTGTAATGTAAGGCATAATTCCCATTGCGAACAATGAGAAGTTTTGCAATGCTCCACCGCCAAAAGTATTTAAGAAGTCGAGAAGCCCTGGTTGATCATTTAACTTCAGGACTTGTGCATCGACTCCCGGCACCGGTATAAACGTACCGATACGGAAAACAACTAACATTAATAGAGTGAAGAATATTTTTTGTCTAATTTCACCCACGCGCATAAAATTGGAGACTGTCTGAAACATTAAATCACCTCTGTTTGACCGCCAGCAGCTTCAATTGCTTCTTTAGCAGCTGAAGAAAATTTGTGAGCCTTCACTGTAAGCTTTTTCTCCATAGTACCTTTAGCAAGAATTTTAATTCCAGCTCTTTCGTTGCTAACAACACCAGTTTCAATTAGAAGTTCTGGAGTTACTTCAGTACCTTCTTCAAAACGATTTAATGCATCTAGATTAACAACCGCATATTCTTTACGATTGATGTTTGTAAATCCACGTTTCGGTAAACGTTGGAATAAAGGAGTTTGACCACCTTCAAAACCAAGACGTACACCTCCGCCTGAACGTGCGTTCTGACCTTTGTGACCTTTACCAGATGTTTTTCCATTACCAGTACCGATACCACGACCAACACGTTTGCGTTCTTTACGTGAACCTTCAGCAGGTTTTAACTCATGTAGTTTCATTTCTGCACCTCCTTGTTTAAGAAAAGTGTAATCTTATAATTCTGTAACTGTTACTAAGTGAGCAACTTTGTTGATCATACCGCGCATTGCAGCATTATCTTGCTGTTCAACCGTTTGGTTAACCTTACGCAAACCAAGCGCTTTAACAGTTTCACGTTGATCTTGAGGACGTCCGATTACACTGCGAGTAAGGGTAATTGCTAATTTGTTTGCCATTATAGTTCCCCCCTTATCCTAACAGTTCTTCTACTGATTTGCCACGTAGTTTAGCTACGGTTTCAGCACTTTTTAGTTGAGTAAGTCCATTAATTGTAGCGCGTACCATGTTAATTGGAGTGTTTGATCCTAATGATTTAGAAAGGATGTCAGCAACACCAGCTAACTCAAGTACCGCACGAACTGGACCTCCTGCAATAACCCCTGTACCGGCAGAAGCTGGCTTTAGAAGGATATTTCCAGCACCAAATTCTCCGATAACTTGGTGAGGAATTGTTGATCCTACCATAGGTACTTCTACAAGATTTTTCTTTGCATCTTCGATAGCTTTACGGATTGCATCAGGAACTTCCTGAGCTTTACCAGTACCAAAGCCAACGTGACCGTTTTTATCGCCTACTACTACAAGAGCAGTAAAGCGGAAACGACGTCCACCTTTAACAACTTTAGCTACACGGTTAACCGTAACTACGCGTTCTTCAAGTTCAAGTTTGTTTGAATCAATGCGACGCATCTGATATGTCCCTCCTTTATCTATTAAAATTCTAGACCGTTTTCACGAGCTGCATCAGCTAATGCTTTTACGCGGCCATGATATAGGTATCCTCCACGGTCAAATACGACAGAAGCGAATCCTTTGTCTGCAGCACGTTTAGCAACTAATGCACCAACCTTTATAGCAGCTTCTAAGTTGCCAGTTGATTCAAGAGTTAGTTCTTTATCAAGAGAAGATGCACTTACTAAAGTTACACCATTCGTATCATCGATAAGTTGTGCATAAATATGTTTACTAGAACGGAAGATGTTTAAGCGAGGACGCGCTTCTGTTCCAGTAATTTTAGCACGTACACGCGCATGGCGTTTTTTACGTGTTTTATTTTTATCAGGTTTAGTAATCACCTACGGTCACTCCTTTCTTTACCTAAGCGGCATTATTTACCTGTTTTACCTTCTTTACGGCGAACCTGCTCACCAGTGTAACGAATTCCTTTACCTTTATAAGGCTCTGGAGGACGTACTTGACGGATGTTGGCTGCAAGAGCACCAACGCGTTCTTTGTCAGTACCTTTAATGATTACTTTAGTATTAGTTGGAACATCAATTTCGATGCCCGCTTCTGGTTCCATCTCAACTGGGTGAGAGTAACCAACGTTTAGGATTAATTTTGTGCCTTGCTTTTGAGCACGGTAACCAACCCCGATAAGCTCTAAAGATCTTTCGAAACCTTTAGAAACTCCTTCAACCATGTTAGAGATTAAAGCGCGAGTTGTTCCGTGTAAAGCACGGTGTTCTTTATTATCAGAAGGACGTGAAACTGTTAAGATGTTACCTTCTTGTTCAATTGTCATTTCCGGGCTGAATGTACGAGACAATTCACCTTTAGGACCTTTAACCGTTACAGTATTACTTTCAATCGTAATTGTAACGTCTGCTGGTACTTCTACCGGTTTTTTACCTACACGAGACATTAGTGTGCACCTCCATTCATGTCAATATATTACCAAACGTACCCTAGTACTTCTCCGCCTACTTGTTTAGCACGTGCTTCTTTATCAGTAAGAACGCCCTGAGAAGTAGAGACAAGAGCAATACCTAATCCGTTTAGCACTTTTGGTACTTCATTAGATTTAGCATAAACACGTAAGCCAGGTTTACTGATACGTTTAAGACCAGTAATAACACGCTCGTTGCTTGCACCGTATTTTAAGAAAATGCGGATAATGCCCTGTTTGTTATCTTCGATATATTCTACGTCACGTACAAAACCTTCACGTTTTAAAATCTCAGCGATTTCTTTTTTCAGGTTTGAAGCAGGTACTTCTAGCTTCTCGTGACGAACCATGTTCGCATTGCGGACGCGAGTAAGCATATCTGCAATTGGATCTGTCATAGTCATTATATTTTACCTCCTTCCCAGATTCGGGGTTTACCAGCTGGCTTTTTTAACGCCAGGAATTTGACCCTTGTACGCAAGTTCGCGGAAACAAATACGGCAAAGTTTAAATTTGCGAATGACAGAATGTGGACGCCCACAACGTTCGCAACGAGTGTAAGCTTGAACATTAAACTTTGGTTCGCGCTTTTGTTTCGCAATCATTGATTTTTTAGCCACGTTTTCGCCTCCCTTATTTAGCGATTACTTTTGGAATGGCATTCCGATTTGTGTTAATAATTCACGAGCTTCTTCGTCAGTGTTTGCCGTAGTTACGATAACGATATCCATTCCACGTACTTTAGATACTTTATCATAATCAATTTCTGGGAAGATTAACTGCTCTTTTACTCCAAGTGTGTAGTTTCCACGACCGTCAAATGCTTTTTTTGAAATTCCACGGAAGTCACGTACACGAGGTAATGATACAGAAATTAGTTTATCTAGGAATTCATACATACGCTCACCACGAAGTGTTACTTTTGCACCGATTGGCATGCCTTCACGTAAACGGAATCCAGCGATAGATTTTTTAGCTTTAGTCACAACTGGTTTTTGTCCAGTTAGTAACGATAACTCCTCAACAGCTACATCAAGAGATTTTGAATTTGATACTGCGTCACCAACACCCATGTTGATAACGATTTTTTCGATTTTAGGTACTTCCATTACAGAAGAATAATTAAACTTGCTCACTAGAGCAGGTGTGATGTCACTTTGGTATCTACCTTTTAGGCGGTTCATCTAGCGTACCTCCCTTCTTTATTAGAACTATTTATCTAGAACTTCACCTGATTTTTTTGCAACACGCACTTTAGTACCATTTTCTACTTTGAAACCTACACGAGTTGGCTCGTTAGATTTAGGATCTAATGGCATTACGTTTGATGCGTGAATAGGTGCCTCATGGCTGATGATTCCACCTTGTGGATTTGTTTGTGAAGGTTTAGCGTGTTTTTTCACGATGTTAACACCTTCTACAAGTACGCGGTCTTTTTTAGGGAAAGCAGCTAGAATAACACCAGTCTTTCCTTTATCTTTTCCCGTAATCACCATTACTTTATCGCCTTTTTTAACATGCATTTTGTCGCACCTCCTTGAATGGCGCCTTTATTTATATCGATTATAGTACTTCTGGCGCTAATGAAACGATTTTCATAAAGTTGTTATCACGTAATTCACGTGCAACTGGTCCAAAGATACGAGTACCACGTGGGCCTTTATCATCTTTGATAATGACACAAGCGTTTTCGTCGAATTTAATGTACGTACCATCTTTACGACGAGCACCACTTTTCGTACGAACAACAACAGCCTTTACAACTTCACCTTTTTTAACAACGCCACCTGGTGTTGCTTGTTTTACTGTACAAACGATTACATCACCAATGTTAGCTGTTTTACGACCAGATCCGCCTAGAACTTTAATTGTTAGTACTTCGCGTGCACCAGAGTTATCAGCAACTTTTAAACGTGTTTCTTGTTGAATCACTTAGGTTACCTCCTTTCGGATTAAGCATTAGTCCGAACATATATATATATTAGATAATAACCGCTTTTTCTACAACTTCCACTAGACGGAAACGTTTAGTAGCAGATAGTGGGCGAGTTTCCATAATACGAACAACGTCGCCTAATTTAGCTTCATTCATCTCATCATGAGTTTTGAACTTTTTAGAGTATTTTACGCGTTTGCCGTAAAGTGAATGTTTTTTGTAAGTTTCTACAAGTACAGTAACTGTTTTGTCCATTTTGTCCGAAACAACACGACCTGTATAAACTTTACGCTGATTGCGCTCACTCATAGTGCAAACCTCCTCTCATTTATCGATTGTTAACGCCGATCTCTCTTTCACGGATTACAGTTTTCATACGAGCGATCGCTTTGCGTACTTCACGAATGCGAGCTGTGTTTTCAAGTTGACCTGTCGCAAGTTGGAAGCGAAGGTTGAAAAGCTCTTCTTTCAGTGATTTTACTTTTTGTTCAATTTCAGCAGTGGTTAGGTCACGAATATCATTAGCTTTCATTTGATTCACCACCAATTTCTTCTCGTCTAACAAATTTACACTTTACAGGAAGTTTATGCGCAGCAAGTCGAAGTGCTTCACGAGCTACTTCTTCAGATACTCCTGCAATTTCAAACATAATTTTACCAGGTTTCACAACTGCTACCCAGCCTTCAGGTGCCCCTTTACCAGAACCCATTCGGACTTCAAGTGGTTTTGCAGTATATGGTTTATGAGGGAAAATTTTAATCCAAACTTTACCGCCACGTTTCATGTAACGTGTCATCGCAATACGAGCAGCTTCGATCTGACGGTTAGTGATCCAAGAAGCTTCAGTAGCTTGTAGACCAAATTCACCAAATGATACTTCAGTTCCGCCTTTCGCATTACCGCGCATTTTTCCACGATGTTGACGACGGTATTTCACGCGTTTAGGTAATAACATGATTATTTTCCTCCTTCCTCGGATTTCTTCTTAACTGGAAGGACTTCTCCACGATAGATCCAAACTTTAACGCCAAGCTTACCATAAGTTGTGTCAGCTTCTTCATGAGCATAGTCAATGTCAGCGCGAAGTGTGTGTAGTGGAACTGTACCTTCACTATATGATTCAGCACGTGCGATATCCGCACCGCCAAGACGTCCAGAAACTTGTGTTTTGATTCCTTTAGCACCAACACGCATAGCACGTTGAATGGCTTGCTTTTGAGCGCGTCGGAAAGAAACACGGTTTTCCAATTGACGTGCAATATTTTCAGCAACTAATTTAGCATCAATGTCAGCTTTTTTAATTTCAACGATATTGATGTGTACTCGTTTGCCAGTAAGCTCGTTTAAAGCTTTACGTAGAGCTTCAACTTCAGTACCACCTTTACCGATAACCATACCTGGTTTAGCAGTATGAACTGTAATATTTATACGGTTTGCTGCACGTTCAATTTCTACTTTAGAAACAGAAGCGTCTGATAATCGTTTCGCGATATACTCACGAACTCTTAAGTCTTCGTGAAGAAGATCTGCATAGTCTTTACCTGCGTACCATTTAGAATCCCAATCACGGATAACGCCGATACGCAAACCGACTGGATTTACTTTTTGACCCACGAATTATCCCTCCTTCTTTTCTGATACCACTAGTGTAATGTGGCTTGTGCGTTTATTAATTTGACTTGCACGACCCATTGCACGTGGGCGGAAGCGTTTCAATGTAGGACCTTCATCTACAAATACTTCAGAAACAACTAGGTTGTTGACGTCCATATCATAGTTATGTTCTGCATTTGCAATCGCAGATTTCAAAACTTTTTCTACAACAGGAGAAGCAGTTTTTGGTGTATGACGTAGGATGGCAACAGCTTCACCTACTTGCTTACCTCGGATTAAATCTACTACTAAACGTACCTTACGAGGAGCAATACGAACTGTTCTCGCAACAGCTTTTGCTTGCATTAGGATACCCTCCTCTCAATTAGCGTCTTGTTTTCTTGTCATCAGCGGCATGACCTTTATACATACGAGATGGTGCGAATTCACCAAGTTTGTGACCTACCATATCTTCTGTTACGTATACTGGTACATGTTTGCGTCCATCATATACAGCTATTGTATGACCGATAAATGTTGGGAAGATCGTTGAACGACGAGACCAAGTTTTAATAACTTGTTTCTTTTCAGTTTCGTTTATGCTCTCGATCTTTTTCATCAAATGATCATCAACAAAAGGTCCTTTTTTTAAGCTACGACCCATGTCTGAACCTCCCTTTGTGATTGTTCTACGGCTCCATTTATGAACCGTAGTTCAACCAACTTATTTTTTACGACGACGTACAATGAACTTGTCGGATTTATTATTTTTCTTACGAGTTTTGAATCCAAGAGTTGGTTTACCCCATGGAGACATAGGTGATTTACGTCCGATTGGAGAACGTCCTTCACCACCACCGTGTGGGTGATCATTAGGGTTCATTACAGATCCACGAACAGTTGGGCGCTTGCCTAACCAACGAGAACGACCTGCTTTACCAATTTTAATAAGTTCATGTTGTTCATTACCAACTTGACCTACAGTAGCACGACAAGTTGTAAGGATCATACGAACTTCACCAGAATTCAGACGCACTAATACGTACTTTCCTTCTTTACCAAGAACTTGTGCAGAAGTACCAGCTGAACGTACTAACTGTCCACCTTTACCAGGTTTTAATTCGATGTTGTGGATTACTGTACCCACTGGGATATTTGCTAATGGTAGTGTATTTCCTACTTTAATGTCAGCCTCAGGACCAGACATAACTTCTAAGCCTACTACTAGGTTTTTAGGAGCTAGGATATATCGTTTTTCACCGTCTACATAATTGATTAGTGCAATGTTTGCAGAACGATTTGGATCATACTCAATCGTGGCAACGCGTCCAGGTATACCATCTTTATCGCGCTTAAAGTCGATAATACGGTACTGACGCTTATGGCCGCCACCTTGATGACGAACGGTTAACTTACCTTGGTTGTTACGGCCGCCTTTATTATGAATAGGAGCTAATAATGATTTTTCTGGAGTTGAAGTAGTGATCTCCGCAAAATCAGAAGAAGTCATATTACGACGTCCGTTTGAGGTAGGTTTATACTTTTTGATCGCCATGTGCTTTCCCTCCTCTACTTAATTGTTTGTTTATGCTTCAAAGTATTCGATTTCTTTGCTATCAGCCGTTAGAGTAACAATGGCTTTACGACGCTTGTTCGTGTAACCAGCATGTTTTCCCATACGTTTGAATTTACCTTTGTAATTCATGATGTTAACTTTCGCAACTTTTACGCCGAAGACTTCTTGAACAGCATCTTTGACTTGAGTCTTATTAACTGCTGTGTTGACATCGAATGTATATTTTTTTTCTGACATTAAGTCTGTTGAACGTTCAGTAATGACGGGGCGCTTAATGATATCGCGTGCATCCATTATGCAAGCACCTCCTCTACTTTTTCAACCGCTGCTTTTGTCATGATTAATTGATCATGAGCTAGCACATCAAGAACACTAATACCTTCTGAAGCAACAACAGTTACACCAGGAATATTACGAGCAGAAAGAGCTACATTTTCATCCATGTCATCTGTAATTACTAGTACTTTCTTGCTAACAGATAGGTTATTTAGAAGTGTAGCAAATTCCTTAGTTTTTGGCGCACCAAAAGCAAGGGATTCTAGTACTAAAATGTTTTCTTCTGCCACTCTAGAAGAAAGAGCAGATTTGATTGCTAAACGACGAACTTTTTTCGGCATTTTGTAGCTGTAACTACGTGGTGTTGGACCGAATACCACACCACCTCCACGCCATTGTGGGGAACGGATAGATCCTTGACGGGCACGACCAGTTCCTTTTTGACGCCATGGTTTACGACCACCGCCTGCTACATCAGAACGATTTTTTACATTGTGATTCCCTTGGCGTAAAGAAGCTCTTTGCATGATAACTGTTTCAAACATAACAGCTTCATTCGGCTCGATACCAAATACAGAATCATTTAATTCAATCTCTCCAACTTGAGAGCCAGTTTGATTTAATAATGCTACTTTCGGCATTCATGTTTCCTCCTTTCCTAAGAAGTTCTATTAGTTTGCTTTAATTGCAGTTTTAATTTTGATTAGCGCTTTTTTAGGTCCAGGAACATTCCCTTTTACTAATAGTAGATTGCGTTCAACATCTACCTTCACGATTTCAAGATTTTGTAGAGTAACTTGCTCTCCGCCCATGCGTCCTGGTAATAATTTACCTTTGAATACACGGTTAGGAGCAACAGGTCCCATTGAACCCGGGCGACGGTGGTAACGAGAACCATGAGACATTGGTCCGCGGGATTGGTTATGGCGCTTAATAGAACCTTGGAAACCTTTACCCTTTGAGATACCAGTAACATCTACTGAATCGCCTTCTGCAAAAATATCAACCTTGACTTCTTGACCAACTTCGAAATCGTCCATGTTCACTCCGCGAATTTCGCGTAAGAAGCGCTTAGGAGCAGTATCTGCTTTAGCAACATGGCCTTTTTCTGGTTTGTTAGCTAGTTTTTCACGCTTATCTTCAAAACCTAGTTGAACTGAATTGTATCCATCAACTTCAACAGTTTTCTTTTGAAGAACAACATTATTACCAGCTTCAATTACAGTAACCGGGATTAGATCTCCGTTTTCAGCGAAAACTTGAGTCATTCCGATTTTTCTTCCTAAGATTCCTTTGGTCATGAGTCACACCTCCTGAAAATTTTAATGTTTTGTTTATAGATTATAATTTGATTTCAATATCTACACCAGATGGTAAGTCTAATCGCATTAACGCATCAACTGTTTGAGGAGTTGGATTAAGGATATCGATTAAACGTTTGTGTGTACGCATCTCGAATTGCTCACGAGAATCTTTGTACTTATGAACCGCACGAAGAATTGTGTAGATTGACTTTTCTGTCGGCAATGGAATCGGACCAGACACTGCAGCACCAGAACGTTTAGCTGTTTCTACAATTTTCTCAGCAGACTGATCGAGAATTCTATGATCATATGCTTTTAAGCGGATACGGATTTTTTGTTTTGCCATTACTTTCCCTCCTTTTTTTCGCCTATTTTAGATAGACATTCTCCATGGAAATTTCCCACACACTCGCCATGGCAAAGCGGCCGGGTGTGTCAGCAACCTTCCACTTCATCGCAGTCAAAGACCAACATTGTCTATTATACATAAGACACTAGGCATTTGCAAGTTTTTTTTGAAATACTAATATGTCTTTTGCACACTCCTACTATTATACATACCTTTAATTACATATTCAAGTCCCTTTGCAAATTCTAACTATTCACATTTCGCTGGTAAAAAGCAATGCACCTGTCCATCTATTCACTTTTTATTTACTCAATAAAAAAAGCAGATGGATTAGATCCATCTGCTTTTTGATCTTATAATTATTTCTGGATTGTTGCTACTACTCCAGCACCAACAGTACGTCCACCCTCACGGATAGAGAACTTAGTACCTTCTTCGATAGCAATAGGAGAGATAAGTTCAACAGTCATCTCAACGTTATCACCAGGCATAACCATTTCAATACCTTCTGGAAGGTTACAAATTCCAGTTACATCAGTTGTACGGAAGTAGAACTGAGGACGGTAGTTAGTGAAGAATGGAGTGTGACGTCCACCCTCTTCTTTTGAAAGAACATAAACTTCAGCTTTAAAGTTTGTGTGTGGAGTAATTGTACCTGGTTTAGCAAGTACTTGTCCACGGTTAATGTCTTCACGAGCAACACCACGAAGTAGAGCTCCGATGTTGTCACCAGCTTCAGCATAATCAAGTAGTTTACGGAACATTTCTACACCTGTTACAGTTGTAGATTTTGCTTCTTCAGCAAGACCAATGATATCGATTGTATCGCCGACTTTAACTTGTCCACGCTCAACACGACCCGTTGCTACTGTTCCACGACCTGTGATTGAGAATACATCCTCAACAGGCATCATGAATGGTTTGTCTGTTTGACGTTCTGGAGTTGGGATATATTCATCAACTGCATTCATCAATTCAACAATTTTCTCTTCCCACTCAGGTTGTCCTTCAAGAGCTTTAAGAGCAGAACCTTTGATTACAGGAATGTCATCACCAGGGAAATCATACTCAGATAGAAGATCACGTACTTCCATTTCTACTAATTCAAGTAGTTCTTCGTCATCAACCATGTCACATTTGTTTAAGAATACAACTAGGTATGGAACACCTACTTGACGAGAAAGAAGGATGTGCTCACGAGTTTGTGGCATAGGACCGTCAGCAGCAGATACTACTAAGATTCCGCCATCCATTTGAGCAGCACCAGTGATCATGTTTTTAACATAATCGGCATGCCCTGGGCAATCAACGTGTGCATAGTGACGAGATTCAGTTTCATATTCAACGTGTGCAGTTGAGATTGTGATTCCACGCTCGCGTTCTTCTGGAGCAGCATCAATTTGAGCATATGCCATTGCGTCGCCTTTACCAGATTTCTTTGCAAGAACTGTTGTGATTGCAGCTGTTAAAGTTGTTTTACCGTGGTCAACGTGACCGATTGTACCGATATTCGCATGTGTTTTGGAACGATCGAATTTTTCCTTACCCATTAGAAAATCCTCCTTCGGATAGTTAAGTATTTTAATTGCCTTTTTTGTCTCTAAAAAACACTATATACTAGTATCTTTTAGAGACCATAACCTACATTAGTAGTTATACTTCATTAAAGATGATAATTCAATTATTCACCTTTATTTTTTTTGATGATTTCTTCAGAGATTGATTTTGGAACCTCTTCATAGTGATCGAAATGCATAGAGTATGTTCCGCGTCCTTGCGTGTTAGAGCGTAGAGATGTTGCATATCCAAACATTTCAGATAGTGGAACATATGCTTTAACTAATTGCGCATTTCCACGAGCATCCATACCTTCTACACGTCCACGACGTGAAGTGATATCACCCATAATATCCCCAAGATATTCTTCAGGAATTACAACCTCAACCTTCATTAATGGTTCAAGAATTACTGGATTACATTTTGATACAGCATTTTTAAGCGCCATTGACGCAGCAATTTTAAATGCCATCTCAGATGAATCGACATCATGGTATGAACCATCATACAATTTAGCTTTTACATCGATTAGTGGATAACCAGCAAGCACACCATTGCCCATTGCGTCTGAAAGACCCGCTTGAACAGCTGGGATGTATTCACGTGGTACTACCCCACCAACGATACCATTTACGAATTCAAATCCTTTTCCTTCTTCATTAGGAGAGAATTCAATCCATACATGACCAAATTGTCCACGTCCACCAGATTGACGAGCAAATTTACCTTCGACTTGCGCAGTTGCGCGGAATGTTTCACGGTAAGAAACTTGTGGAGCTCCCACATTAGCTTCTACTTTGAATTCACGACGCATACGGTCAACGATAATATCTAAATGAAGTTCTCCCATTCCAGCGATGATAACTTGACCTGTTTCAGGATCAGTATGCGCACGGAATGTAGGATCTTCTTCTTGTAGTTTTTGTAGAGCAGTTGTCATTTTGTCTTGGTCAGCTTTTGATTTTGGCTCAACAGACAAAGAGATAACTGGTTCTGGGAATTCCATGGATTCAAGAATAACTAGATTCTTTTCTTCACATAGTGTATCTCCAGTAGAAGTGTCTTTAAGACCTACAGCTGCAGCAATATCACCAGAGTATACTTGCGAAATCTCTTCACGGCTATTTGCATGCATTTGCAGGATACGTCCTACACGCTCACGCTTACCTTTTGTAGAGTTTTGCACGTATGACCCAGAGCTAAGTACTCCAGAGTAAACACGGAAGAAAGTTAATTTACCAACATAAGGGTCGGTCATAACTTTAAACGCTAGTGCTGAGAAAGGAGCATCATCAGATGATGGAAGTGTAACTTCTTCTTCAGAATCAGGAACGATACCTTTAATAGCTGCAACATCAGTTGGAGCTGGAAGATAGTCGACTACAGCATCTAACATCTTTTGAACACCTTTGTTTTTGAAGGCAGAACCACAAATTACTGGATAGAATTCTACTGAAAGAGTAGCCGTACGAATTGCTTTTTTCAGCTCTTCGTTAGTGATTTCTTCACCACCAAGATACTTTTCCATTAAATTTTCATCTAGATCTGCAACTGCTTCGATAAGCTTTTCGCGATATTCTTCAGCTAATTCTTGGTGTTCAGCAGGGATTTCACGAACTTGAATATCTGTGCCTAAATCGTTACCGTAGAAAGTTGCTTTCATTTCAACTAAATCAATGATTGCTTCGAACTCGTCTTCAGCACCAATTGGAAGTTGAATTGCAGCAGCATTCGCTTGTAAACGATCATGCAAAGTAGATAAAGAGTAAAGGAAATCCGCACCGATTTTATCCATTTTATTAACGAATACGATACGTGGAACACCATATGTCGTTGCTTGACGCCATACAGTTTCTGTTTGAGGCTCAACACCAGATTGAGCATCAAGAACAGCTACCGCCCCATCAAGTACACGCAATGAACGTTCAACCTCTACAGTGAAGTCTACGTGCCCAGGAGTATCGATGATGTTTACACGATGGCCATCCCAAGCAGCAGTTGTCGCGGCAGAAGTGATAGTGATACCACGTTCTTGCTCTTGCTCCATCCAGTCCATTTGAGAAGCGCCTTCGTGAGTTTCGCCGATTTTATGAATACGACCAGTATAGTAAAGAACACGCTCGGTAGTGGTAGTTTTACCAGCATCAATATGAGCCATGATACCGATATTACGAGTCTTTTCTAAGGAGAACTCTCTTGTCATCTTGTCTTTCTCCTTCCTTATATGAGTATTTTTTTATAAAGTGAATTCTACCAACGATAGTGAGCAAATGCTTTGTTTGCTTCAGCCATTTTATGTGTATCTTCACGTTTCTTAACAGCAGCTCCTGTGCTGTTTGCCGCATCCATGATTTCGTTAGCTAAACGCTCTTCCATCGTCTTCTCACCGCGAAGACGTGCGTATTTCACTAACCAACGCAATCCTAAAGTTGTGCGACGCTCAGGGCGTACCTCTACAGGTACTTGGTAATTCGCTCCACCTACACGGCGTGCTTTTACCTCAAGTACAGGCATGATGTTTTTAAGAGCTTGGTCGAATACTTCCATAGGCTCATTTCCAGTACGCTCTTGAATTGTTTCAAAAGCAGAGTATAGGATTTTTTGTGCCTTACCTCTCTTACCATCTTCCATGATTTTGTTGATAAGTTTTGTTACTAGCTTTGAGTTATACATTGGATCTGGTAGTACATCTCTTTTTGCTACAGGTCCTTTACGTGGCATGTGTTTTCCTCCTTTCAGCGAAGCTGTTAACTAGCTGTATAGTTTAGATTATTTTTTTGCTGCTTTTGGACGCTTTGTTCCATATTTAGAACGACCTTGCATACGGCTTTCAACACCAGCAGTGTCAAGCGCTCCACGAACGATATGATAACGTACTCCAGGTAAATCTTTTACTCGTCCACCGCGAATAAGTACTACGCTATGTTCTTGTAAGTTGTGACCGATACCAGGAATGTATGCAGTAACCTCGATACCGTTAGTTAAACGAACACGTGCATATTTACGTAAAGCCGAGTTCGGTTTTTTCGGTGTCATAGTTCCAACACGCGTACAAACACCACGTTTTTGAGGTGAAGATACGTTTGTTTGCGCTTTTTTGAAGCTATTGTAGCCTTTGTTAAGCGCTGGAGACTTAGATTTTGTCGATTTAGACTGACGAGGTTTGCGTACCAATTGATTAATAGTTGGCATGGATATTTCCTCCCTTCATTTATGTTAAGCCCACACATCCAGGTGGTTCATTTTTGGGTAAAAACAAAGTCTTTGCAAGTACCTCATACTCACAAAAACCACATTAATAGATGATGGCAACAGTTGCAGCTCCTACTTCAATTCCACAAGCTCTTCCAAGCTTTTTCATCGAATCTACTATAGTGATCTGTACGTTCAATTCAGCAGCCACTTCTGCAACTTTTGCCGTAACCTTTGGGTCAGCATCTTTTGCAATGACTATTTCTTGAACGATACCAGTTTTTATTGCCTTCACTGTCTGCTTTGTTCCTACAATAACACTATTAGCCTGTGCTACTTTTTCATAAGACATTTAAGATCCTCCAAAGTTACAGGTTAAATATAGGAGCAACCTTGAATATATTATCATCTTAATTTATGAATGTCAACATCCTTCATCAAGATTTTTTAGGGCGGCGCGAAAAACGCGCCGCACCTAACTATCTATTCAACAGTTAAAGTTTCTTCAAGCCGCTCTGATAAAACCGGCTCTGAATTTCTATATCTTTCCATACCTGTACCTGCCGGTACTAATTTACCAATGATTACATTTTCTTTTAGACCTAGTAATTCGTCACGTTTTCCTTTTATCGCTGCATCAGTCAAGACACGAGTCGTTTCTTGGAAAGAAGCGGCAGATAAGAAGGAGTCTGTTTCAAGAGATGCTTTTGTAATTCCTAATAGAACCGGACGACCTGTAGCTGGAACATCTCCAACTAGTAACGCTTTTCTATTTGCATCTGTAAATTGGTGAACATCTAATAGAGTACCTGGTAAAACATCTGTTTCGCCTGCGTCGATAACACGAACTTTTCGTAGCATTTGACGAACCATTACCTCTACGTGCTTATCTCCAATTTCTACCCCTTGCATACGATATACTTTTTGTACTTCGCGAAGTAGGTACTCTTGAACAGCATTGACATCAAGGACTTTGAGTAGTTCTTTTGGATCAATTGACCCTTCTGTTAACACTTGTCCTCTTTCGATTTCAGAGTTAACGGCTACTTTTAGCCTTGCAGTATACGGTGCTGTATAAGAACGAGTTTCAACGTCGCCTTGAATAACGATTTCTTGTTGACGATCTTTGATTTCATTTACAGCTGTAACAACACCGTTAATATCAGAGATCACCGCTTGACCTTTTGGATTACGAGCTTCAAATATCTCTTGGATACGAGGCAAACCTTGTGTGATATCATCTCCAGCAACCCCTCCAGTATGGAAGGTACGCATCGTAAGCTGTGTACCAGGCTCACCAATTGATTGCGCTGCAATAATACCAACAGCTTCCCCTACTTCAACTTTTTGTCCTGTTGCTAAGTTAACACCATAACATTTCTCACATACCCCATGACGTGTGTTGCACGTAAAGGCGGAGCGAATCCATACAGATTCAATGCCTGCTGTGATAATTTGCAACGCAAGGTCTTCCGTAATTAAGCCATTTTCTTCAAGCAAAACTTCCTCAGTTTCAGGGTGTTTGATTGTTTTACGAGAATAGCGTCCGATTAGACGTTCTTCAAGAGGCTCAATTATTTCAGTTCCTTCTTTTAAAGAAGCTACGTGTAAACCACGATCAGTTCCACAATCTTCTTCTCTTACGATAACATCTTGTGCTACATCCACGAGTCGACGAGTAAGGTAACCTGAGTCGGCTGTTTTAAGGGCTGTATCTGCAAGTCCTTTACGAGCACCATGTGTCGAGATAAAGTACTCTAATACGGTTAACCCTTCACGGAAACTTGATTTAATCGGTAATTCAATGATTCGTCCTGCCGGGTTGGCCATTAAACCACGCATACCAGCAAGCTGTGTAAAGTTAGATGCGTTACCACGAGCTCCTGAATCACTCATCATGAAGATTGGGTTAGAAACATCAAGAGTTTTCATTAATTTCCCTTGAATGTTGTCTTTCGCTTCACTCCATATAGAAATTACGCGATCGTAACGTTCCTCTTCAGTTATTAAGCCACGTCTGAATTGCTTCATAACGTTATCTACTTTTGTTTGAGCTTCATGAATAATCGTTTGCTTTTCAGCCAATACCACGATATCAGATACACCAACCGTGATTCCAGCTTTTGTAGAGTATTTAAATCCTAAGTCCTTCATTCGGTCTAGCATTTTTGATGTTTCCGTAATATGAAAACGTTTAAACACTTCCGCAATGATATTACCTAAAATTTTCTTTTTGAAAGGAGAAATCGCTTCTTGTTGAGCGATATGTTCTTTCGTATTAACCGTTGAATCAATAAAGTATTTGGCTGGTGTTTCTTTTTCAAGATTGCCCTTTGTCGGTTCGTTTATATACGGGAACGATTCCGGTAGGATTTCATTGAAAATTAATTTACCAACAGTTGTTACTAACAATTGATTTTTTTGTTTATCTGTAAACGTTGGGTTATTTAAGGACTTCGCAGCAATCGCAATTCGAGTGTGAAGGTGAACATAACCATTTTGATAAGCCAAAATTGCTTCGTTCGAATCTTTAAAGATGATCCCTTCTCCAATTGCTCCTTCGCGTTCCATTGTTAAATAGTAGTTCCCTAAAACCATATCCTGTGACGGCGTAACGACAGGTTTTCCGTCTTTTGGATTTAATATATTCTGCGCAGCAAGCATTAACATTCTTGCTTCAGCTTGAGCTTCAGCAGAGAGTGGTACGTGAACCGCCATTTGATCACCATCGAAGTCAGCGTTATAAGCTGTACAAACAAGAGGATGAAGACGAATAGCTCTTCCTGCAACAAGTGTAGGCTCAAACGCTTGAATTCCTAGTCTATGAAGAGTAGGCGCTCGGTTCAATAGGACTGGATGTTCCTTAATTACCTGTTCTAATACATCCCATACTTCAGGGTGTACACGCTCAATTTTACGTTTGGCGCTTTTAATATTATGAGCCAGGCCTCTTTCAACTAATTCCTTCATAACAAAAGGTTTAAATAACTCAAGAGCCATTTCCTTAGGTAATCCACATTGATACATTTTCAAGTTTGGTCCAACTACAATTACTGAACGACCTGAATAGTCAACACGTTTCCCTAAAAGGTTTTGACGGAAACGACCTTGTTTCCCTTTTAGCATGTGAGAAAGAGATTTTAATGGACGGTTACCTGGTCCAGTTACTGGACGGCCACGACGACCATTATCAATTAATGCGTCTACTGCTTCTTGAAGCATACGCTTTTCATTTTGAACAATAATACTTGGCGCACCTAAATCTAATAGACGTTTTAATCGATTGTTACGGTTAATAACACGACGATATAAATCGTTTAAGTCAGATGTAGCAAAGCGTCCACCATCCAACTGAACCATCGGACGGAGCTCTGGAGGTATTACTGGAAGAACATCTAGAATCATCCAATCTGGATCGTTTCCAGAACTACGGAAAGATTCCACAACTTCAAGGCGTTTAATCGCACGTGTACGACGTTGACCTTGAGCTGTTTTTAATTCTTCTTTTAACATATCTGCTTCTTTATCTAAATCGATATCTTGCAAAAGCTTTTTAATTGCTTCTGCACCCATAGCTGCTTGGAATTTAACGCCGTACTTTTCACGGTAAGCACGGTATTCCTTTTCAGAAAGGAGTTGTTTCTTTTCTAAAGCCGTGTCGCCAGATTCTGTTACAACATATGAAGCGAAATAGATAATTTCCTCCAAGGAGCGAGGGGACATATCAAGAAGAAGTCCCATTCTGCTTGGAATTCCTTTGAAGTACCAGATGTGTGATACCGGTGCTGCAAGTTCAATATGACCCATGCGTTCACGACGTACCTTCGCACGCGTTACTTCTACTCCACAACGATCACAAACTACACCTTTATAGCGTACACGTTTGTATTTTCCACAATGACATTCCCAATCTTTGGTTGGTCCGAAAATACGTTCACAGAACAAACCGTCTTTTTCCGGTTTTAGTGTTCGGTAGTTAATTGTTTCTGGCTTTTTCACTTCTCCATGAGACCAAGAACGAATCTTATCTGGTGAAGCAAGACCAATTTTCATGTACTCAAAATTATTTACATCTAGCAAGGGGCCGACCTCCCTTTTAATCTCAGGCTTTAACCCTTATTGCCTAAAGTTTTTGAGTCTTATTCTTTAGACCCAACTTTTTCAGCATCTGATTCTTTCTTTTCTGCAATATTTAATGTGTCCGCTTGATGAACGTCATCTTCATCTTCGAGATCACGCATTTCTATTTCTTTATCATCACTAGATAGGATTTTAACATCCATACCTAGACTTTGAAGTTCTTTAATTAGTACTTTAAAGGACTCAGGAACGCCTGGTTCTGGAACATTTTCACCTTTAACGATCGCTTCATATGTTTTCACGCGTCCTACAACATCATCTGACTTCACAGTAAGAATTTCTTGTAGTGTATAAGCTGCACCGTAGGCTTCCAATGCCCAAACCTCCATCTCACCGAAACGCTGTCCACCAAATTGTGCTTTACCACCAAGAGGTTGTTGTGTAACAAGTGAGTATGGTCCTGTTGAACGAGCATGAAGTTTGTCATCTACCATGTGCGCAAGTTTAATCATATACATGATACCTACAGATACACGGTTGTCAAACGGTTCACCCGTCCTTCCATCATACAAAATTGTTTTAGCATCGCGAGCCATTCCTGCTTCTTCAATCGTTGACCAAACATCTTCTTCACGAGCTCCATCAAAAACTGGTGAAGCTACATGAATACCTAAGTAACGAGCTGCCATACCTAAATGAAGCTCTAGTACTTGACCGATATTCATACGAGATGGTACCCCTAGTGGGTTAAGCATGATATCGATAGGTGTTCCGTCTGGTAAATATGGCATGTCTTCCTCAGGTAAAATGCGGGATATAACCCCTTTGTTACCATGTCGTCCAGCCATTTTATCTCCTTCAGAAATCTTACGCTTCTGAACGATATAGGCGCGAACTAACTGGTTTACACCTGGAGGAAGTTCATCTCCATCTTCACGATTAAATACTTTGACGTCTAAAACAATCCCACCACCACCATGTGGTACTCGTAGAGATGTATCACGTACCTCACGAGCTTTTTCTCCAAAAATTGCATGCAATAGGCGTTCTTCTGCTGTTAATTCCGTTACTCCTTTAGGGGTAACTTTACCAACTAACAGATCTCCGTCTTTCACTTCTGCTCCAATTCGGATAATACCACGCTCATCAAGGTTACGAAGAGCATCTTCCCCAACATTTGGAATATCACGAGTGATTTCTTCAGGTCCGAGCTTCGTATCACGAGATTCTGATTCATATTCTTCAATATGAATTGAAGTGTATACGTCGTCTTTTACAAGACGTTCACTCATAATGATAGCATCCTCGTAGTTATATCCATCCCAAGTCATAAACCCGACCATAACATTACGTCCTAGTGCAAGTTCACCTTTTTCCATTGAAGGTCCGTCACCTAGGATCTCTCCTTTAGTAACACGATCTCCTTCACTGACAATTGGGCGTTGGTTATAGCACGTACCTTGGTTAGAACGAATAAATTTTTGCATTTTATATTTATCAAGATCACCTAGTACTTCATTACCCTCAACATGAAGAATGCGTCGTACCCAAACTTGTTTGGCTTCCACACGTTCTACTATTCCTTCATGTTTACAAATAACAGCGGCACCAGAGTCTTTTGCTGAAACATGTTCCATCCCTGTACCTACGATTGGCGATTCAGGCTGCATCAACGGTACTGCTTGACGTTGCATGTTCGCTCCCATAAGGGCACGGTTTGAGTCATCATTTTCCAAGAAAGGAATACAAGCTGTCGCAGCAGAAACTACTTGCTTCGGAGAAACGTCCATATAATCTACTCGTTCTCGAATAACAACGGTATTTTCCCCACGGAAACGAGCAACAACTTCATCATCAAGGAAGGTCCCATCTTCTCCTAAACGAGCATTCGCTTGAGCAACAACATAATTATCTTCTTCATCTGCTGTAAGATAATCAATACGGCTCGTTACTTTTCCTGTTTCAGGATCAACTCTTCGATACGGCGTTTCAATAAAACCGAAGCGATTCACTTTCGCAAATGAGGATAGGGAGTTAATCAATCCGATATTCGGTCCCTCAGGTGTCTCGATTGGACACATACGACCGTAGTGAGAATAATGCACGTCACGCACTTCGAAACCAGCACGTTCACGCGTTAATCCACCAGGCCCTAATGCAGATAAACGTCTCTTATGCGTTAACTCTGCTAATGGATTCGTTTGATCCATGAACTGAGAAAGCTGAGAACTACCGAAAAACTCTTTGATAGAGGCAATGACCGGTCGAATGTTTATCAGTTGTTGTGGCGTAATGGTAGCCGTGTCTTGAATGGACATTCTTTCACGAACCACTCTTTCCATTCGAGATAACCCGATACGGAATTGGTTTTGTAAAAGCTCTCCCACAGAACGAAGACGACGATTTCCTAAATGATCGATATCATCTGTATCGCCTACACCATGTAATAGATTGAAGAAGTAACTGATTGAAGCAATAATATCAGAAGCTGTAATGTTTTTAATCTCTTCTTCTACATAAGCATTGCTTATCACATTGATTACTTTTTCACCATCGTCATTTGGCGCGTAAATTTTAATAGATTGTAACACTACATCTTCTTGTAATACTCCGCCAACTTGGTTGTACGAATTAAAATTAATACCTTTTTCTAGGTATGGAAGAATCTTGTCGAGCGTACGACGATCGAGTGTTACTCCCTCTTCAGCAATGATTTCTCCTGTTTCAGGATCAGCTAATGTTTCCGCTAAAACTTGACCAAATAAGCGATTTTTAATATGAAGCTTCTTGTTCATTTTGTAACGGCCAACATTCGCTAAATCATAGCGTTTGGGATCAAAAAAGCGAGAGACTAGTAAACTTTTTGCGTTTTCAACCGTAGGTGGTTCACCAGGGCGAAGACGTTCATAAATTTCTAATAATGCTTTATCAATGCTTTCCGTATTATCTTTTTCAAGCGTATTACGGATGTATTCATTATCACCGACTAAATCGATGATTTCTTGATCAGAGCCGAAACCAAGTGAACGTAATAAAACCGTGACTGGAAGTTTACGCGTACGATCAATACGAACATAAACAACATCTTTAGCATCTGTTTCATACTCCAGCCATGCTCCACGGTTTGGAATAACTGTTGCTGTAAAACCTTTTTTACCGTTTTTGTCTACTTTACCGCTATAGTAGACACTTGGAGAACGTACTAGCTGAGAAACAATTACTCGCTCAGCTCCATTAATAACAAACGTTCCCGTTTCCGTCATTAATGGGAAGTCACCCATAAATACGTCTTGGTCCTTCACTTCTCCGGTTTCTTTGTTTACAAGACGTACTTTCACACGCAATGGCGCAGAATATGTAACGTCTCTTTCTTTAGATTCGTCCACCGGATATTTTGGCTCTCCTAAGCTATAATCGATAAACTCAAGAGAAAGATTACCAGTGAAATCTTCGATTGGCGAAATGTCATGAAACATCTCTCGCAAACCCTCATCAAGAAACCATTGATAAGATGAAGATTGAATTTCAATTAAGTTTGGCAATTCAAGTACTTCACTGATACGCGCAAAACTTCTGCGTTGGCGGTGTCGTCCATACTGAACAAGTTGACCTGTCAACTGATTCACCCCTCAAATCAAGCGTTTTGGTTGCGTCTATCATGTCTTATCTTAGAACAGTTTCCCTATCATAAGACAAAAAGAAAAAGGGTTTTAATCCTAAAAACCTCATTTTCCACATGACGAGCTATTATGTTAATATTTTTTCCAACTCATCCAATAATTATACATATATATACAAGAAGGCATATTACCGGATGTTAATAATTTTGCATTTTATAATACTATCATAGCTATTATAATGCGTCAATGTTTTTGTGCTCTTAAAATATGGTAGCCTTTTTTCTTCACTACCACATCAACATTACCGAAAATTTCCTCTAGCTTACTTTGAGCTGATGGTGCTCCTTGCTTCTTTTGAATAACCACCCAAAGCTCTCCTCCTACTAGCAGATGCTGAAAACTTTGACGCAAAATATTATGAACAACCGTTTTCCCTGCTCTAATTGGAGGATTCGTTACAATCGCTGCAAATTCACCCACAACAGAGTGAAGTTCATCACTCTCATAAATCGAAACATTGTGTACGTTGTTGTTTTCAGCATTTTCTTTCGCAAGAGACAATGCTCTTTCATTAACATCTACCATGCTTACAGTACAATCTTGAGAAGACTTGGCTAGCGAAAGACCTATGGGGCCGTATCCACAACCAACGTCTAACAAATCACCCTTCACACGAGGAGATTGAAAAACATCAATCAACAAACGTGATCCATAATCCACTTCATTTTTCGAAAATACTCCCTGATCGGTCTTGAATTTAAAGGTATTCCCTCTTAATTCAACACGCCAATACACTGGATTACTTTCAACGTTTGGTGTGCGGGAGTAATAATGATCCGTCATTAAGACCCTCCTACAAAATAAAATCAAAAGATAAAGTATAAGGAAAGAATCTTTTTCTTTTTTGTCAAAATGATTTTCCCTATTTAGAACTACTCTCTTTCCTTTTTATCCAAATTACAAGGAAAATACTCCTCAAATAGGATAAAAAGAATGTGAAAAAAAAGCTCGCTTTAATAGCGAGCTTTTTCATTAAAAATTACTTAACTTCTACGCCAGCGCCAACTTCTTCAAGTTTAGCTTTAAGCTCTTCAGCTTCTTCTTTAGCGATACCTTCTTTAAGTGGTTTTGGAGCGTTATCAACAAGTTCTTTCGCTTCTTTAAGACCAAGACCTGTGATTTCACGAACCGCTTTGATAACTTTGATTTTTGAAGCTCCAGCACTAGTTAATACTAGATCGAATTCTGTTTGCTCAACAGCAGCGTCTGCACCAGCAGCTCCACCCATTACAGCTACAGGAGCTGCAGCAGTTACTCCAAATTCTTCTTCAATTGCTTTTACTAAGTCGTTCAGTTCAAGAACGGTCATTTCTTTGATCGCGTCAATGATTTGCTCTTTAGTCATTGTATATTTCCTCCTTAAGGATGTTTAGTTTTTTTAGAACGAAAAGTTCAAATTAAGCGCCTTGCTCTTCTTTTTGCTCTGCAACAGCTTTAGTTGCAAGCGCAACATTGCGCATTGGAGCTTGAAGGACAGATAATAGCATAGAAAGTAAACCTTCGCGTGATGGAAGTTCAGCAAGAGCTTTCACTTCTTCTGCAGTCGCAACGTTTCCTTCAATAACACCCGCTTTAATTTCTAAAGCTTCATGTTTTTTAGCGAAATCGTTTAGGATTTTCGCAGGCGCTACTACGTCTTCTGTGCTCAATGCAATCGCATTAGGACCAGTTAATACTTCATTTATTCCAGCTAAGTTAGCTGATTCAGCCGCACGGCGAACCATTGAGTTTTTGAAAACCTTAAATTCAACTCCTGCTTCACGAAGTTGCTTACGTAGTTCTGTAACCTCAGCTACAGTAAGTCCACGGTAGTCAACAACAACAGTGGAAACACTTTTCTCAAGTTTCTCAGCAATCTCACTAACTAAAACCTTCTTTTGTTCGATAGCACTGCTCATCTTTACACCTCCTATAGATTTGTTAGATGAACATTTATACCGTTCTCGGCCACAATAAAAGCCTCCACGTATACAACAAAAGTAGACATGGAGGCAATAGGCATCCAGCACAATACTGGATGAATATATCGCTATTACCTCGGCAGGTTTTTTAAGTGTCGCCACCCCTACTGTCTCCGGTACAAATGTTTATTTTAAACAACAGACTAAATTATATTTTAAATAACTATTATTGTCAATAGTATATTTTGGTTATTATTTTACAACCGCAGTAGAAGGATCTACCTTGATTCCTGGACCCATCGTTGTAGAAAGGTTCACAGATTTCAAGTATGTTCCTTTTGCAGCAGAAGGTTTTACTTTTTGGATTGTTTCAAAGATCGTGATGAAGTTTTCAACAAGCTTCGCATCTTCAAATGAAACTTTTCCAATTGGCACATGTACGATACCAGCTTTATCAGCACGGTATTCAACTTTACCCGCTTTAATTTCATTAACAGCTTTTGTTACATCAAAAGTAACAGTTCCTGTTTTAGGGTTTGGCATCAAACCTTTAGGTCCTAAAACACGACCAAGTTTACCAACTTCACCCATCATGTCAGGAGTAGCAACGATAACATCAAATTCAAACCAACCTTGGTTGATTTTGTTGATGAATTCTGCATCTCCTACGAAATCAGCGCCAGCAGCTTCTGCTTCTTTTGCTTTTTCGCCTTTTGCGAAAACTAATACACGTTGAGTTTTACCAGTTCCGTTTGGAAGTACTACTGCTCCACGGATTTGTTGGTCATTCTTACGTACATCAATTCCTAAACGAAATGCAGCTTCTACAGTTGCATCGAATTTCACAGTGCTTGTTTTTTTCGCAAGATCAATCGCTTCTTCAACAGCGTACGCTGTTGTACGATCGACTAGCTTAGTAGCTTCAAGATACTTTTTACCTTTTTTAGCCATTTTCATTTCCTCCTCGAATGTGGTTTTAGCGGAATAACCTCCCACGAATAAAGGTTGCGAGAATAAACCTTTCAGTCTCGCAACCCCGTCCAACAACAAACTAATCTGCTATATGATTAGTCTTCTACAACAATACCCATACTGCGCGCAGTACCTTCAACCATAAGCATTGCAGCTTCTACACTTGCAGCGTTTAGGTCAGGCATTTTCGTTTCAGCAATCTCACGTACTTTGTCACGCTTGATTGTAGCAACTTTTTTTGTGTTTGGTTCACCAGAACCAGACTCAATTCCAACTGCTTTTTTAAGAAGAACAGCTGCAGGTGGAGTTTTAGTGATGAATGTAAATGAACGGTCTTCAAAAACCGAGATTTCAACTGGAATAATTAAGCCAGCTTGATCTGCTGTACGAGCGTTAAACTCCTTACAGAATCCCATGATATTAACACCAGCTTGACCCAATGCAGGACCAACCGGTGGAGCCGGATTAGCTTTCCCAGCAGGAATTTGCAACTTAACTACTTTCACTACTTTTTTAGCCACGAGACACACCTCCTTAAGTCCGTGATGTGGTAATAGGGTTTACACCCTCCCACTCAATTATTAAATGTCTAAGGCAACATAAAAAGTTCATCTTATGTCCAGTCTCTTCAAACGAGACATACTGACTTATGAAATATTATCATCTTTTTCGATGTATTTCAAGTTTTTCTCTTATAATTTCTCAATTTGAGTAAAATCAAGCTCAACTGGCGTTTCACGACCGAACATATTCACTAACACTTTGACTTTCGCTTTACCCATATCCATCTCTTCGATAGCACCTGTGAAATTAGCGAACGGCCCCTCTTTAACGGTAACTGTTTCACCCAATTCAAAGTCGACTTCAATGCGTTTTTCAGTCATACCCATTTGTTTTAGAATACTTTCTACTTCATCTGGTAAAAGCGCCGTTGGTTTTGATCCATGCCCTGATGAACCTACAAACCCTGTTACTCCGGGCGTGTTTCGAACGACGTACCAAGAATCATCTGTCATAACAATCTCAACGATAACGTAACCAGGAAACACCTTTTTCTTTACTACTTTTGTTTTTCCATTTCTTACATCTGTTTCTTCTTCTTCAGGAACAATTACTCGGAAGATTTTATCTTGCATACCCATTGATTCAACGCGTTTCTCAAGATTGGCCTTCACTTTATTTTCATAACCTGAATACGTATGGACTACATACCAACTTTTTTCCATGTGTAGGGACGTTTTGTCCTTCCCTCCTTCAATAATCGTTCTCTCTTTTATAATACATTTATTAAAACAAATGAAAAAACCCGTTAACCGGGCTTTGAAAATTTGTCCTCTTTACTTCAACATTATACCAAACTACCTAATGGATATACAGTATTGACTCAATTTCTTTTATAGGTTATAAAATTAGATTGATTAATTCTGATATTCCTAAATCAACTATAGCAAAAAAGATTGCTACAAAGACAACGGTTGAAATAACGGTGATCGTGTAGCGCGTAAGCTCTTTGCGTTTTGGCCAGCTTACCTTCTTCATTTCTAATGATACGTTTCTGGAAAATTTCAATAGGCTAGACATTTGTAGGCAACCTCCAAGGAATGTTAAATTAAACAAAGTTAACGGGTTTGTTTATGAACGGTGTGAGCGTTGCAATGTTTACAATGCTTTTTTACCTCTAAACGCTTTTCCCCAACATTGCTTACTGTAGAATAATTGCGTGTGCCACAGTCACTGCAAGACAGAATTGTTTTTTTGTTCATGTCGTTCACCTGCTATGATTATTCCTGTTTTCTCAAAAGTAACATGCATAGTGATTCGTGTCAATGACACGTGAACTAGAGTGTCAACTCTCTGACTTCTAAATATCGTTCTAGTTTTCTCTTTACACGTTGCAAAGCATTATCAATTGATTTAACATGACGATCTAGTTCTTCAGAAATCTCTTGATAGGATTGACCATCTAAATACAAGGCCAACACCTTTCGCTCTAGATCACTAAGTAACTCTTCCATTTTCACTTCCATGTTATCAAATTCTTCTCGATTCACAATAAGTTCTTGCGGATCCATTGCCTTCGTTCCGGTTATAACATCCATTAAAGTCCGATCAGATTCTTCATCATAAATCGGCTTATCTAGGGAAACATAGGAATTCAGGGGTATATGCTTTTGACGAGTTGCGGTTTTAATCGCGGTAATAATTTGCCGGGTAATACAAAGTTCTGCAAATGCTTTAAATGAGGTGAGCTTGTCCTCTTTGTAATCACGAATCGCTTTATACAAGCCAATCATTCCTTCTTGGACAATATCTTCCTTATCTGCTCCAATCAGAAAATAGGATCTTGACTTTGCTCGTACGAAATTCCGATACTTCCGAATAAGAAAATCTAATGCATCGCTTTCTCCTTTATGAACTAGTTCAATGATTTTTTCATCATCCAATAGCTCAATTTGAATAAGGACATCGTTAATTTCGTTGTCTTTTTCAGCCACACGTATCCCTCCGAACTCGCAAAACAATAGATAGAAATATTATACAATAGTATGAAAGCGACATCAACCCTTCATTTCTCTCCTCGTCTCCATTTTTCAAAAAGTTCTGTCACTTCTTCTGTAAGAGGAAGTTTCGTTGCTGGGCTCTTCTCTCTCGTTTTACGTACCCGGTGTTCAATTTTTCGTTGAATTCCTTCCGTTTCTATAAGTAGTTCTCGGGCAGATTTACGTAGTGCTCCTTGTCCGAAAATAACCCATTGTTCGGTAAAGTCAGATGTTGCAACATGAATTTGTGTTTTTATGTTATTGAGTTCACTGGCTAGTTTTTCAATTCTTTCATCTGCTGTTTCATTTTCTTTTGAGAAAATCACATCTACCTTATAATTTTTATATTTACGAGCTGCTCCCTTAACATAATGAGCATCAAAGACAACGATGATCTCGTATCCTGTATATCCCTGATACTCCGCCATCTGTTCTATCAACCGGTCTCTGGCCGCAGCCAAGTCCTTATCTCTTAAGACTCTTAACTCCGGCCATGCACCGATAATATTATATCCGTCGACAATCAGGATATTTTTCATTAGTCTTATTCCCCTAAAGGATGACGTTTACGATACACTTCATACATTAGTAAACTTGCTGCCACAGAAGCGTTCAGTGAAGTCACGTGTCCAATCATCGGAAGCTTAACGAGGAAGTCGCATTTATCACGAATCAGTCTCCCCATACCTTTCCCTTCGCTTCCAATCACTAAGCAAAGAGGCATTTTTCCGTCAAGATTACGATAATCATCGCTTTCTTTAGCGTCCGTTCCTGCAATCCATATTCCTCTTTCTTTCAACTCATCAATCGTTCGAGCCAAGTTTGTGACTCTCGCTACAGGTACATATTCAATCGCGCCTGTAGATGCTTTAGCTACTGTTGAGGTTAAACCGACTGCCCTTCTTTTCGGGATAATAATTCCATGAGCCCCCACTGCATCGGCCGTCCTCATAATACTCCCCAAGTTATGAGGATCTTCTAACTCGTCCAATAACAAGAAAAAGGGTGCTTCTTGTTTTTTCTCAGCTGCAAGATATAAGTCATCAAGCTCTGCATATTGATAGGCAGCAACTTGAGCAACGACTCCTTGATGATTCTCATTTACCATTCCATCCATTTTCTGTTTTGGAACATATTGAATAAGAACCTTTGTCTCTTTCGCCAGCTTTACAATCTGTTGCATTGCACCTTTTTGTGAACCCTCTGCAATCCAAATTTTATTAACATCACGATCTGATTTCAGAGCCTCGATAACGGGGTTTTTCCCCCCAATGTAATCACTACTCATCTTGCTCCTCCGTTCTTCTTGTCTCCTAGCGGTAAAATGAGGAGAATTAATTCCTCTATTCTTTCCACTTGTTTTTGTAGGAATAAATATCCGAATACCGCTTCAAAAGCGGAACTGTGACGGTAGGTTTGTACATCTGTATTTTTTGGAATCGATCCGGATTTTGCATTTCTTCCTCTTCTCATCACAGCTAATTCTTCTTCTGTTAAAACATCTTCATCAAGAAGCGCTTTTAATATTGCTGCTTGCGCCTTGGCTGATACATATTTCGTTGCTTCTCGATGAAGTTGATTCGGTTTCACTCTTCCAGATTCTAGAAGAAAGCGGCGAACGTATAGTTCGTAGACCGCATCCCCCATATAGGCTAGAGCTAATGCATTTATTTGCTTGGCTTCTTTATATTTTTCCTCAAATAACATCATTAACCTCTTTTCCAGCGCGTTCCTTGAGGGGTGTCTTCTAGGATGATTTTTAGGTCTTTTAATTGATCACGAATAGAATCTGCTAATTGAAAATCTCGGTCTTTTCGGGCTTGAAGACGTTTTTCAATCATCACTTCAATGTCTTGATCTAGTAATACTTCTTCCTCTAGCTTCAGCCCTAGAAGGAGAAATAAATCCTCAAATTCTTTCATAAATGATTTTATCACTTTTTCAGATGTGTTTTTTCCTCTAAGATAGTAATTTGCCTGCTTTGAGAGTTCAAATAAAACGGAAATTGCATTTGCTGTATTAAAATCATCATCCATTGAATCCAGAAATTCTTGATGAAGATTCTCAATTTTTTCTAACCATTGATTCTCATCATCCGTTAAATTCGCGCTTATCGTATTCCGGTGTTTTAGGTTTTCATAGGATGTTCTTAAGCGTTCTAAACCTGCTTCTGTGCTTTCTAATAAGTCAATACTATAATTAATAGGGTGACGATAATGAACGGATAGCATAAAGAACCGCAAAACTTGTGGATCTTGCTCCTTTAAGATGTCATGAACCAGCACAAAGTTCCCGAGAGATTTGGACATTTTTTCATTATCAATATTAATATACCCATTATGCAACCAATATCGAGCAAATGGTTTTCCTGTCAGTGCTTCTGATTGAGCGATTTCGTTTTCATGATGCGGGAACGCTAAGTCTTGCCCACCAGCATGAATATCTATGGTATCACCTAAATATTTTTTCACCATGGCGGAGCATTCGATATGCCAACCTGGTCTACCTATTCCCCAAGGGCTTTGCCAATTGATTTCGCCCTCTTTCGCCGCTTTCCAAAGTACAAAATCTAGTGAGTCTTCTTTTTTCTCACCAATCTCAATACGTGCACCTACCCGAAGATCGTCAAGTGGCTGATGAGATAGTTTTCCATATTCATTAAACTTACGTGTCCGATAATAGACATCTCCTTCTGACTCATAGGCGAATCCTTTTTCAATTAACGCCGCTATGAATTCGATGATAATGTCCATATTCTCTGTTACACGAGGATGCAGGTCGGCCCGATTGCAACCGAGTGCTTCTGTATCTTCAAAATATGCATCAATAAACCTCTGTGAAATTACCGGAACTTCTTCTCCTAACTCATTCGCCGCACGAATCAGTTTATCATCTACATCGGTAAAGTTTGAAACAAACTCTACGTCATAGCCACGGTATTCTAAATAGCGGCGAACGGTATCAAAAACGATGACAGGCCGAGCATTCCCGATATGAATGTAGTTGTAGACAGTTGGTCCACAGACATACATCTTCACCTTACCTTCTTCTTGTGGAATAAAATCTTCTTTTAGTCTAGATAGCGTGTTATACACTTTTATGCCCATGTTTCAAACTCCTCTCTGATTGTTCAACTATACCTTTAAGTTGTGCAATTTCTCGTTCCATTTCTTCGCAACGATCAGAAATTGGATCTGGAAGATCGCTATGATTCAAATCTTGCATCACGCGAACACCATTTTTAATAACGACTTTCCCAGGAATCCCTACAACTGTTGAATTCGCCGGCACATTTTTTAGAACTACAGATCCGGCTCCAATTTTCGAATTTTCTTCAACCGTTATTGAACCAAGCACCTTCGCTCCGGCGGCAATTAACACATTACTCTTCACAGTTGGATGGCGTTTACCCTTTTCCTTACCAGTCCCACCAAGCGTCACTCCCTGATAAATAGTAACGTTATCACCAATCTCACACGTTTCCCCAACGACAACACCCATTCCATGATCAATGAAGAAACGATGACCTATTTTCGCTCCTGGATGAATTTCAATACCTGTAAAGAAGCGGCTAATTTGAGATGTTGCCCTCGCCAGAAAATAAAATTTTCTTTTATACAGGCCGTGAGCTATTCGATGTGACCAGACAGCATGTAATCCCGAATACGTAAGAATCACTTCGAAGTAATTACGTGCTGCGGGATCTTGTTCAAAAATAACATCAATATCCTCTTTAAATATTTTTAACATCTTCCTCCTCCTCTCCATGATCTACGTTCACCGTTTAACTCCATATAAAAAAGCGCCTCTGCAAAAGACAGAGACGCTTTACTAGCGCGGTTCCACTCTGTTTAGGGCAAAAATCTCCCTCAACTCATTCAGGATAACGGTTCAACCGCCTTTGCCTACTGTATTCAGCAAAGGACTCCAAGGTGCATTTCAACACTCAAAACACTAACCACTTCCAGCCTAGGTGGTTTTCTCTATCAGCATTCGAGTATTTACTTCTCCTCTTCAACATTTTCTACTTTATTGGATTATATATACTATATTACATTCTATGAAAAATGTTAATTTAAAATGCTTTGCAGACGATTATTCACCTTATCTTTACCTAATAATTGGATGACATACGGCAGATCTGGTCCATGAGTTTGTCCTGTAATAGCCACTCGAAGCGGCATAAATAACTTCTTGCCTTTGTGTCCTGTATCTTTTTGGACCGCTTTCATGGCTGCTTTAATGTTCGGAGCTACAAATTCTTCAAGCTCACTAATTTTTTCTACAAATGTAGCAAGTACTTCAGGGACTTGTTCTTCTGCTAATACTTCACTTGCTTCTTCATCATACTGAACTGAATCTTGGAAGAACATTCCTGAGTATTCAACAATTTCTGCACCAAAACTCATTTTTTCGTGAAACAAGCCAATCAGTTCTTTTGCCCACGCTTTTGTTTCATCGGTTAGTGGTGTTTTTAGTCGGTTCGACTTCAACAAATGTGGAAGAGCTAAGTCAACTAACGCATCTAACTCAAGGTTTTTCAAATATTGATTATTCATCCAGGTTAGCTTTTGCTTATCGAAAACGGCAGGAGAGGTTGATAGACGGTCTGTATCGAAAATTTCTACGAACTGTTCTTTCGTAAAAATTTCTTCTTCTCCTTTTGGAGACCAACCTAAGAGGGCAATGAAATTAAAGAGCGCTTCCGGTAAATATCCAAGCTCCTCATATTGCTCAATAAACTGAATAATACTTTCATCACGTTTACTTAATTTCTTACGGCTTTCATTTACGATCAATGTCATATGTCCGAATTCTGGCATTTCCCAGCCTAATGCTTCGTAAATAACCATTTGTTTCGGTGTATTGGAGATATGATCTTCTCCACGTAAAACATGAGTAATGTTCATAAGATGATCATCCACAACTACAGCAAAGTTATAGGTAGGTGTTCCATCCTTCTTGACGATAACATAGTCACTCATTCCGTCTGATTCAAACGACACTTCGTCTTTCACCATATCTTTAAAAGTATATACTTTACGAGCCGGTATTTTTATTCGAATACTCGGTGTACGTCCTTCTTTCTCGAAACGCTCTTTGTCTTCTGCAGTAAGGTGACGACATTTGCCAGAGTAGCCAAGCATTTCACCTGAAGAGGCTTGGGCATCACGCTCTGCCTCCAACTCTTCCTCTGAGCAATAGCAATAATACGCTTGATCCGTTGTCAGTAGCTCATCGAAATGCTTTTTATAAATATCATTTCTCTCTGTTTGTCGGTACGGGCCATACTTTCCTCCCACATCCACACTCTCATCCCAATCAATTCCAAGCCATTTTAAATAGTGAAGCTGACTTTCTTCCCCACCTTCAATGTTTCGTTTTTTATCCGTATCTTCAATTCGAATAATAAATTTCCCACCATGATGGCGTGCAAATAAATAGTTAAATAATGCTGTTCGTGCATTTCCAATATGTAAATGTCCTGTTGGACTAGGTGCATAACGCACGCGAACTTCTTTTGACATCACTCTTCCTCCTCAATCTACGCTTACTATTGATACATTTTATCACCGTTAACGACTAGAAGAAAGTACCTTATAGGGTCTCTTTCAGTAAAATCGTCGCTTGAGCAGCAATCCCTTCGCCTCTTCCTGTAAAACCGAGTTTTTCTGTCGTTGTCGCTTTTACATTCACCTTATCTGCTGAGGATTCTAACAACTCGGCAATCCGGGACCGCATTTGTTCGATATGCGGAGCCATTTTCGGCTTTTGAGCAATGATTGTACAATCGATATTCCCTAATTCATACCCAGCTTGTTTTACTAGTTCCCACACAGAAGACATCAGGCTGGCCGAATCTGCTCCCTCAAAATCTGGATCAGTGTCCGGGAAGTGTTTTCCAATATCACCTGACCCGATTGCACCTAAAGCGGCGTCAGCCACTACATGCAAGAGAACATCTGCATCAGAATGACCTAGTAACCCTTTTTCATATGGAATATGGATACCCCCAATAATTAATGGACGGTTTTCAACGAGTTGATGAACGTCATAACCTTGACCAATTCGATACATGATTGATTTCTCCTTTCAAATCCTATTAATTTGAAGTTCTTTCACTCCGTTTTTGTAAGATTGCGTCCGCAAAATATAAATCCTCTGTTGTTGTTAATTTAATATTATCATAATCACTTTCTACGATAGCTACTCTTTGTCCCATCCGTTCCACAAGAGAGGCATCATCCGTCCCTAAAAACGAATGAGCTACTGCCTCGCGGTGGGCCTTCTCAAGAAGAGAAAAACGAAAAGCTTGTGGCGTCTGTATAGACCACAAGCTAGATCGATCAATTGTTTCGATGACGGTATGTTGATGGACCTTTTTAATGGTATCTTTGACAGGGACAGCTGCAATAGCTGCTCCTTCCTTCTCGGCTGCTATGACAAGTGCATGAATAACGTCCGTTGTAATAAACGGACGTGCGCCATCATGAACGAGAACCACCCCGTCATGGTTCAGAGCCTTAATACCATTAAAAACGCTATACTGCCTCTCTGATCCACCATACACTAATTGACGGACTTTCTGAAGATCGAATTGTTTCATCAATTCTTGAAAAATCTCTTCTTCATCAGGATGGATAACCAAGAATGTTCCATCGCACAGAGGATCTTGTTCAAACACTTTAAGAGTGTGAACAATAATTGGAGTTTGGTGAATCTCTAGTAGGAGCTTATTACGATTGGCTCCCATTCTTTTCCCTTTTCCTGCTGCCGGAATTACAACTTGATAAGTCATCTCTTATACTCCTTACCTTTTATAACGCTTTTTCTAGTAACTTAGGTTTCGCAAAAATCATCCGACCTGCAGATGTTTGCAATACTGATGTAACCAAAACATCAATGTGTTTGCCAATATAATTTTTACCTTCTTCTACAACAATCATCGTACCATCATCTAAATAGGCAATTCCTTGATTATGCTCTTTTCCATCTTTTATGACCTGAACCTTCATCTCTTCTCCAGGTAACACGACAGGCTTAACTGCGTTAGCCAAATCATTAATATTCAATACTTGAACACCTTGCAAATCACAAACTTTGTTTAAGTTAAAATCATTGGTTACCACAATACCTTGTGTGATTTTTGCTAATTTGACTAGTTTGCTATCCACTTCTTGAATATCTTCAAAATCCCCTTCATAAATTTGGACCTCTACAGGCAGCTCTTTCTGAATGCGATTTAAAATATCCAAGCCTCTGCGTCCACGGTTCCGCTTTAGTACATCGGATGAATCCGCGATATGTTGAAGCTCTTCTAGAACAAACTGAGGAATTACTACGATACCTTCTAAAAATCCCGTTTGGCAAATATCCGCAATTCTTCCATCTATGATCACGCTTGTATCTAAAATTTTTAGTGTGTTTGGGGGAACTTCTAGTTCTTCCTCTCCCGACTTTTTCTTTCCACCTTTACTTCCCAGTGAAAATAAACTAATTAGCTCTTCTCTCTTTTTAAAACCAACTTGAAAACCAATATAGCCAAGTAGTAGGGTAAGTAAAATTGGCACTACGGTATCAAAAAAAGGAAGTTGAAGTCTACTAATTGGTAATCCAAACAAAAACGCTAAAATAAGTCCTGAAATTAATCCAATACTACCAAACAATATTTCTACCGCTGGTGCTTTTACGAGAGAATCCTCAACCCATTTGACAAAATCGACTACATAATCGACCACCCAGAATGTAAAAAGATAAAAAATAATAGCTCCTAGCAAGGCTGTCATATAAGCACTCTTTAATAATGGAATGTCTCCAAGATTTACTAAATCTAACACTTCTGGTAGAAGAAAAATTCCTAGTGTTCCTCCTATAATAAGAAAACACACTTGAACGATTCTCTTTAACATTCCCTCACCTCCTCTTTCCTCATTATAATCATTTTCTCAAATTCATATAGTTTTAAACCCTATTTTTAATAATTGTCACAAAAAAGAAATTTTTTGTTATTTTAATATAATTAAAGACTAAGTATAAATACCAATACCTGTAAAAAATAGTACCATTTCTAAGTATTGGCTGTCAATTTCTGTACCTTTTCATTACAGTTGACGATCTGCGAAGGTTTGCTCTTTTATTAATTTTATTCCTTCTTTGATCTTACGCGCACGAACTTCCCCTATTCCTTCAACATCATCAAGCTGCAAGACCGTTGCTTTAACGACATTGGCTAAATGTTCGAATGTCGTTACTAAGTTTTCAATAATAACTAGAGGAAGTCGAGGTATTTTATTCAAAACACGGTAGCCTCTTGGACAGATAATATCCTCGAGTGGAATATACCCATGAAATCCTAATAACTTTAAAAGGACAGCGTCATCAAGGACCTCATTGTGAGCAAGTTGTTGAAATTTTTCAAGTTTTTCAAAGGGTTTTATCTGTTCTTCGGCAGCATAATCACGAATAATTAACATGGCTTCTTCTTCAATATCCGATAACAATTCATTCATTTGTAAACGAATGAGTCTTCCTTCCGTTCCTAACTCATTTAAATAGGACAAAAGTTCATTTTTAATTCGAAGAACCATTTCAAACCGATGGAGAACTTGAAGCAGATCACTATAGGTTACGAGTTCTTCAAATTCAAGCACTGATAAATTGGAAATACTTTGATCTAACACCACTTTGTATTTCTCCAAGGTTTGAATCGCTTGATTGGCTTTTGTTAAAATAACAGAAATATCCTTTAAAGCATAACGGACATTTCCTTGATATAAGGTGATCACGTTTCTTCTTTGCGATATAGCAATAACAAGTGTCTTCGTCTCTTTCCCTACCCGCTCAGCTGTGCGATGACGCATGCCCGTTTCAGAAGAAGTAATTCTTGGATCAGGAGCTAATTGAGCATTAGCAAGCACAATTTTACTTCCTTTTTCATTTAAAATAATAGCCCCGTCCATCTTAGCTAGTTCATATAAATAACTCGGAGAAAACTGCGAATTGATGTGAAATCCACCGTCCACGAGCCCTTTCACCTTTTCATTATAGCCAAGCACAATGAGACCACCTGTATTTGCTCTCAATACATTATCAATTCCTTCACGAATTGGCGTGCCTGGTGCGATAAATCTCAAAATATCGGACATTGATTTATCTTCCATCTTTCTCCCCTCCATGCACTATTCCCCTCCTAACACAGCTTGTAGCGCTTCTCCTACATGCGCGACCCCAAGCACTTCAATACCACTTGGCTGTTTCCACCCGCCCATGTTGTTGGCTGGAATAATAACCCTTTTAAAGCCCAGCTTGGCCGCTTCTTGGACTCTTTGCTCAATTCTTGAAACCCTGCGAACCTCGCCTGTTAGTCCTACTTCTCCAATAATACAGTCTGTCGCTCGCGTTGCCTGATCTCGAAAGGAAGAGGCAATAGAAATAATTGTTGCCAAATCAATGGCGGGTTCATCAAGTTTGACTCCACCAGCCACCTTTAAGTAAGCATCTTGATTTTGGAGAAGCAGCCCTACTCGCTTTTCCAAAACGGCCATAAGTAATGAGACCCGATTATGGTCCATTCCAGTCGCCATTCTCCTAGGGTTACCAAAGCTCGAAGGAGAAATTAAAGCTTGAATTTCCACTAACACTGGTCTTGTCCCCTCCATCGAAGCTACGACTGTTGAGCCAGAAGCCCCTTGAGAGCGTTCTTCTAAAAAAATTTCAGATGGATTTGCTACCTCTTCAAGTCCTGCTTCTTTCATTTCAAAGATACCCATTTCATTCGTAGAACCAAACCTATTTTTTACTGCCCTTAAGATGCGATAGGAATGATGTCGTTCTCCTTCAAAATATAGAACGGTATCCACCATATGTTCGAGCATTCTCGGACCTGCAATCGCTCCTTCTTTAGTAACATGCCCTACAATAAAGATCGCAATCCCTTTCGTTTTGGCTATTCGCATGAGCTCTGCTGTACATTCTCGCACCTGTGAAACACTTCCTGGAGCGGACGTTACTTCTGGATGAAAAATCGTCTGAATAGAGTCAATGACGATAATATCAGGAGTCATCGTTTCTATAGTAGCTGAGATAAGCTCAAGACTCGTCTCGGCATAAACGAATAGGTTTTCTGAGGTTACGTCTAATCGATCCGCCCTTAGTTTTGTTTGCTTCACTGATTCTTCACCAGAAATATACAACACTTTTTGCTGTAATACAGCTAGCTGTGATGATACTTGTAACAGCAAGGTAGACTTCCCAATCCCTGGATCTCCACCTATTAAGACAAGTGATCCTGGAACGACCCCCCCACCTAATACACGATTCAACTCTTTAATATTGGTAGAAATTCTAGGTTCTTGAACGGTCTCAATCGATGTAATCGCGGTTGCTTTATTGGTAGCCGATGGAGCGGAGTGTACAAAGGCACCACGGGGCCTTTTGCCTGTAACCTCTACCTCTTCTACCATCGTATTCCACTCATTACACCCAGGGCATCTACCCATCCACTTCGCAGATTCATATCCACATGAGGAACACATAAATTTTGTTTTTTTCTTTGCCATATCTCTTTTTTCCTTTCTCTTCAAACCACTTTCAAATATGAACAGACTAATCCTTCTTACTACTATTTCAGCTGATCTTTCTTTTTCCAAGACTCTTTTCGTATACATTGTGGCTATTTCATCTGTTTGTAGATGGAATCTCCCATTGCACTATTGCTTTCTTTCAAAATAGACGAAATGATGCCCGAAACAAAGCGATATCACCGTTTATAGACTGGTTCGAAAAGCAATAATCTTTGCGAAAACAGCCTTTTCAATAAAGCAAGCAGTCACAATAATATCTCTTGATAAGAAAAGAGAACAACGCCTAGTTCTAGATACAAAACTATAATTAACTTTATTCATTATGAAGTTTTTTTGTAAATATTGGTGCTTCAAACTAAATCGTCAAGGATATCCTCTGTATTGCAAACGCTCTTCTCGTATACACTGTTGCTATTTCAACTAATTTTGGATTCAGTCCTACATTTTGTCGTTAATATTCTTCAAAAACAGATGAAAAGATGGCCCGAATTCTATCTTGTATGTGGTTAATATCTTATTACAGAAAGCACCCTTTGTTATGAATATATCCTTATGAAAAAAGAGGTACACGATCCTGCTTTTCCGTGTACCTCCAAACTTCAATCTATCTGCACTTTTCGTTTTCATTGTTTAATTTTGCACTTGACCAAAACAGTAATATCCTTCTTTCTTTTTCACCAACGAATTTTATTAGGGCTCCTTTCGTTAGGTGAAAAGTAAGAATGTTTTTTCAAGAATTAATTTCTTTGCGAATACAACCCTCTATAATGATGCTGATTCTGAGGGTTCTTTGATTTTCACAACAAACTCTTTGTCTTCCACGTCAATAACGATATCTTGACCTGTCAGCAATTTCCCTTTTAAAAGTTCTTCTGATAATCGGTCTTCAACATGTTTTTGAATTGCTCTACGTAGCGGACGAGCACCATATTCAGGATCATAGCCTTCTTCAGCAATTTTCTCTTTTGCTGTATCTGTCAAAGAGAGTGAGATATGTTGTTCCTTTAATCGTTTGGTTAACTGGTCAGACATTAGCGTAACAATCTCTTTTAAGTGCTCTTTTTCTAATGAATGGAACACAATCAGTTCATCAATTCGATTTAAAAACTCTGGACGGAATGCACGCTTCAGTTCTTCTAGTACTTTTGATTTCATGTCTTTATAATCTTGAGTAGCATCTTGAACATTAAAACCAACATATTTGTTTTGTTTTAATGCCGAAGCCCCTACGTTAGAAGTTAGGATAAGGACAGTGTTTCGGAAATCAACAGTTCTTCCTTTTGAATCCGTTAACCGACCGTCCTCTAGCACTTGTAAAAGAATGTTAAAAACATCAGGATGTGCTTTTTCAATCTCATCTAACAAGACGACTGAGTAAGGTTTTCGACGAACCTTTTCAGTCAGTTGACCACCCTCTTCATAACCGACATACCCAGGAGGAGATCCGACAAGTCGTGAAGTTGAATGCTTTTCCATATACTCCGACATGTCAATTCGGATAATGGCTTCTTCATCACCAAACATGGATTCGGCTAACGCTCGAGCTAATTCTGTTTTCCCTACTCCTGTGGGCCCTAAGAAAACAAATGATCCAATCGGACGTTTCGGGTCTTTCAACCCTGCACGGGCTCTTCTCACCGCTTTTGATACTGCAACAACCGCTTCATTTTGACCGATTACTCTAGAGTGTAAGATTTCTTCTAGATTAAGGAGTTTATCAGTTTCTGTTTGAGCTAGCTTAGAAACAGGAACTCCGGTCCAACTCGATACGACTGTTGCAATATCTTCTACAGTCACTTCTGTATTTTCTTGACCTTGTTTTTCTTTCCAGGTTTTCTTTGTTTCTTCTAAATCTTCGCGTAACCGCTGTTCTGTATCACGTAAACTTGCGGCTTTCTCAAATTCTTGACTCTGTACAGATGCGTCTTTTTCATTGCGAATCTCATCTAATTTCGTCTCTAGCTCTTTTAAGTTTGGTGGTGTTGTATACGAGCGTAAACGAACTTTCGAACCTGCCTCGTCAATCAAATCAATTGCTTTATCCGGTAAGAACCGGTCGGGAATGTAGCGATCAGATAGCTTAACCGCCGCGTCGATAGCTTCATCAGTTATCGAAACACGGTGATGAGCTTCATAACGATCACGAAGACCTTTTAGAATTTGCACGGATTCATCAGCTGTAGGCTCATCGACTTGAATTGGCTGAAAACGTCTTTCGAGCGCAGCATCTTTTTCAATGTACTTCCGATATTCATCTAGCGTAGTCGCCCCAATACACTGAAGCTCTCCTCTTGCAAGAGAAGGTTTTAAAATATTCGAAGCATCGATTGCCCCTTCTGCTCCCCCTGCACCAATTAATGTATGCAACTCGTCGATGAACAAGATGATATTATTGGCTTGTCGAATTTCATCCATTACTTTTTTCAAGCGATCTTCAAACTCTCCTCGATACTTTGTCCCCGCAACTACGGTTCCCATATCTAGAGTCATCACCCGTTTGTCTCGCAATATCTCAGGGACTTCATTATTGATGATTTGTTGAGCAAGGCCTTCAGCAATGGCTGTTTTTCCGACACCAGGCTCTCCGATTAAGACTGGATTATTCTTCGTTCGACGGCTCAAAACCTCAATTACACGCTGTATTTCTTTACTTCTACCGATAACAGGGTCTAGGCTACCTTCTCGTGCAACAGCTGTTAAATCCCTCGCCAAGCTGTCTAAGGTTGGTGTATTCGCATTCCCCCCACCAACTTGGTGGCCACCACTTGACTCATTGCTTCCGAGTAACTGAAGGACTTGTTGTCTTGCTTTATTGAGACTCACGCCAAGATTGTTAAGAACCCTTGCTGCAACACCCTCACCTTCCCGAATTAAGCCCAATAAAATATGTTCCGTTCCAACATAGGAGTGACCGAGCTTTCTCGCCTCGTCCATTGATAATTCAATAACCTTCTTCGCCCGAGGAGTATAGTGGATGTTTTGGCTTGATTCTTTCCCCTTACCAATTAAATTTTCCACTTCTTTTTGAATTTTTTCTGAGCTAAGTCCTAATCCGTATAGGGCTTTTGCTGCAATACCTTCTCCCTCTCTGACTAAACCTAATAAGATATGTTCTGTTCCGATATTAGTGTGAGAAAGTCGAATCGCTTCTTCTTGCGCTAGAGCGAGAACTTTCTGTGCTCTTTCTGTAAATCGACCAAACATCATTTAGATCATCCTCCTAACAATTTTCTTCTAACTCTAATCGCTCACGAATTAACGTGGCACGTCTTATATCTCGTTCTTCCATTTGTAAAGGTCCACCTGCATATTGTTGCAGAAAACCTGGCTGTGTTAGTATCATAAGCTCATTCAAGATATTTCTTGAAATGTTCGAGATGTAACCTAAGTCAATACCAAGACGGACATCAGATAGACATTGAGCTGCTTCCTTTGTATGGATAATACGGCTGTTTGCTAAAATGCCATAGGAACGATAAACCCTGTCTACTAATTGTATGTTTGAAGTTTTGACTAATGCTTCGCGAGCAGATTGCTCTTGGGCGATTATTTGCTTTACTACGCTGTTAAGATCATCCACAATCTCTTCTTCTGACTTGCCCAGGGTCATTTGGTTTGAAATTTGAAAGATATTACCTAATGCTTCGCTACCTTCACCATAAATTCCTCTGACAACCAGACCTAATTGGTTGATTGCAGGAACTAAACGATTCATTTGTTGTGTAAGGTAGAGTCCTGGAAGATGCATCATCACCGAAGCTCGTAGTCCTGTTCCCACATTTGTCGGACAGCTAGTTAAATACCCCATTTGTTCATCATATGCAAAGTCTAATTTTTTCTCTATCCAATCATCTATTTCATTTGCTTTTTGTAATGCTTCCGTTAACTGTAGACCGGGAAATAAACATTGAATACGAAGATGGTCTTCTTCGTTGATCATAAGACTGATGTCTTCTTCTTCAGATAGTAGAACCGCTCCATAACGAGAATTATCCGAGAGTTGAGGGCTAATTAGATGTTTCTCGACTAATACCCTTTTTTGCAATGCTTGAAGCTCATTCATCTTAAACAATTCAAAAACTTGCTTCTCTGACTGGTTATTGGCATTTAACTCTTCTACTATGTCGACAATAGCCTTTGCGTCTTCAGAACTATATACAGAAGGAAAACGATAGGCTGTAACATTCCGAGCCAGTCTCATTCTCGTACTTAAGACAATATCTGAGGCAGGTCCTTCTGCACTCATCCATGAACTAACGGCTTTACTCATAAATTTCTCTAACGACATTATGAGTCCCCCCTCTCATGGAAAATAGTGCTTTCTAATGAACGAATTTCATCTCGTAGCTCAGCTGCTTTTTCAAACTCTTCATTGGATACTAGCTCCTGAAGAGTTTGACGAAGGGAGCTTACTTTTCGTTTTAGGTGAATAGTACCTCCCTGTCGAGCCGGTACCTTTCCTTTATGAGTGAGGTTTCCACTATGCAACCTTTTCAAAATTGGTTGCAATTTATCACTAAATGTTTCGTAACAATGATGACATCCGAATTTACCGATATTCACAAATTGCTCATAGGTCATAGAACAATTTTCACATTGAATATTCTGATGAGAAGCTGACGGATTTTGCTGAGGAAATGCGCTCATATTTAATAATCCTGCGATTAAATTATTTACAGAGAACATATCTCCACCAGTTGATAGCAATGATTCATGCTTCTCTTGAGCACATTTTTGGCATAAATGAATTTCATTCTTTTCCCCATTTACGACCTTTGTAAAATGAAGAGTTGAAGGTCTTTCTCCACACTCCTGACAAATCACATTCTCTCCTCGCTTTCCTGTTATTTATATTTTAGTGTTGTTAGCATACTTTTTAACATTCGAGCCCTTAATTCATCTCGAATTGGCAATTCAATATATATGACCGATCGATCCATGACACTCAACATGATCTTCGCTTCACGCTCAGAGATGACTCTTTCCTCAATTAAACGGTAGATGACATTTTGTGAACTTGCTTGAGAAACCGTTTCACCGAGTATAGCAAGGACTTGCTCGATAAGATGTGCTTTATCATGAGATTGCACCTTCGCAATTCGGATAAAGCCCCCTCCTCCACGCTTACTCTCTACTAAATATCCCCGCTCAATCGTAAAACGTGTGTTAATCACATAATTGATTTGGGAGGGGACACATTGAAAGCGATCCGCCACTTCACTTCGTTTTATTTCTACAATTTCAGAATCACTTTTTTTCAATACTTGCTTTAAATACTGTTCGATAATATCGGAAATATTTCTCAACAAACCTCCTCCTTTTCTGACTTTGACTATATTTGACTTTAATTATACTACATATTGCTTTTCCATTTCAAATAGTTCACTTGATAACGTTTTTAAGCACGACTCTTATGTCAATGATTGATAATACAAGAAGGGATTCTGAAGAAAATTGTATATAGCTCTAACACATCTACTAATTGACACGAAAATATAACCCAAAGTATGTATATATCAAAGAAGTTAATCTCACAGCACCGGTCTATAAACGTTAATATAGCTTTGTTTCGGGCATCATTTCGTCTATTTTTAATGAAAATCAACAGTGAAATGGGTGATTTAATCAAAAATCAGATGAAATAGCCACAATGTATACGAAAAGAGCCGTAAGTATTCACAGTTTATATTTTTAACGCTCACTATAGTTTTTAAACCTTTCCTGACTGATTAAGTGACTGAGCTTAATGAAATCTTTTCCCAGCAACACTAAGATATACTAGAATCATGATTGTCATGCTATGGATTATTTGAAATAATAGAATGATACTTCCAAACATCTTCTATTTCTCTTTAGAATAATTACTAATCTCACATTCCGGACATCGATAATTTAGTGGAAAAATTTATTTTCTACTTAGCCATTCATTCACAAAATATAACGAATCGAAACACATAATGTCTTGAAGTAGCCTTATGTTCTCATGAAAAGTTGATTCAATCATCAATCGTGATTCAAATGGATTATGAATAGTCCTAACAAAGATTAAAACCATAGATAACGAGGTGTTCACATGGATACAGATAAAGAACAACAAATTATGGACGAATTACAGATTATTAAGCACACGTTACAAGAGTTGAAGGATGAAACAAACAATGATAAACCTCCTCATATCCTACTAGACATTGTCAGATCTTTATTGATAGGTCTTTTTCTTGTTGGACCAGCAGCTGTTGGTATTATTGGACTAATTTTGGTTATTGGAAGCTGGCTATCTTAACCTAAATACAGCATTTCAAAATAGTGTTAGTTTCATTGAACCCTGTGTTTAAAGGTATTTTATAGAGGGAACTCAGCGGTTCTTCTTTAAGAATCATAAAAACAGCCATTCAGAAATCCCCTGAAAATTAAAAAGAAGCTCTTCACCTACATCATTTATGTGAAGAGCTTCTTTTTTCTGTCTATAAAGTCATTTAAACATTTGCTTCGTTAAACTACCACTTTCTTAGATTCACCTACAAGAATGATACTTTTCATTTAATGTTCGCCCAAAATATACATATCGGTTTCAGAAGAGGAAATGTAAGGTACTCTTTTCTCTTAGTACTCCCTCTAAAAGAATGCACTATTTTGGATGTTCTTATAACTCACATTTCGCAGGTCAGATCTAGACTTAGCCAATTTTTTAGATTAAGTTTTTAAAAACGTTTAATTCTTCTATTCAGCCGACAAATTTTCCTTTTTTTCTTCAATTGTCGGCTGTATTCGACATGTCCAGAACGGTCTGGCTGAATTTCACGTTAGTTCTTTACTGATTCTTCCTGTTTCGACACGTATATCGAGGGGTCATACCCGGCTAAACACACAATTCGCTTGGTTTGTTCTTGGATGTTGTCTGGCAGGTACCTCAT